>DAOVFI010000556.1 GCA_030673005.1 Planctomycetales bacterium | reverse complement strand
AAGGTCTGAAGAGATGAAAGCCCTGTTACTTGCCGCCGGCGAAGGACGGCGGCTGGACCCGTTCACACAGGTCCGACCAAAGCCGGTTCTGCCCCTGGCCAACCGCCCGCTGATTCTCTACCTGGTTGATTTCATCAGGCAGGTCGGTATTGAGGACATCGCCGTCGTTACCGGTTACAAAGGTGAGATTGTCCGCGAGACCCTTGCCGGGCAGCAGGGGATTCGCTATTTCACGCAGGACGACCTGGACGGCCCGTTCGGCGCTGTCGCAGCTGCCCGCGAGTTTGTTACCGACACGACGCTGCTGGTCTGTGCCGACAGTTTTTTCTTTCCCGAAGTAATCGAAGAATTGTTGAAGCGGCATTCCGACGCCGATGCCGTCGCTTCGGTCGTCGCCGGCGTAACGGATTTTCCGCTCTACGGCTGGCGGGCGGAAACGAACGATTCGGGCCGACTTGTCGGCGCGGCGCAGGTTCACGGCGACAAGCAGTTCCGCTGCGAAAATATCCTTGCCGGACTGGCGGTTATCGAGTCGTCCGTCGTCGCCGTCGAGGCGCCCGACAAGGAATGGGGACCTTTCTTCGACCGGCTGGGGCGGCGAGAAAAGGTCAGGCTTATCTCCGACGACCGTCAACTGGTCGATATGGATTATCCCTGGCAGATGTACACCGCCAACAAGCAGGCGATAGAGTGGCAATTCGCCCGACGCGGCCCGTTCATCTCGGAAAAGGCCGTCATTCATCCGGGCGCCGTCCTGGAAGGCAGGAACGTAATCGAAGACAATGTGGTGATCGAAACCGGTTGTGTGATTCGCGACTCATGGATCGGCGCCGGCGCCAGGGTGATGGCCGGGTCGTATATACTCAACGGTTTTATCGGGCAGGATTGCCTGTTAGGCCCCGGGTGCCTGATCGACGAAGGCACCGCCGGCGACGGCTCGCGAATCGGGTTCAACACCTCTTACAAGATACTCGGCCTGGGAACGGTAGGTTTCTGGCACGAGTGCCACATCGTCGGCATCTGGGACCACGGCAGCGGGTCGTCGGCCAACTGCTGCTCGTGCTCCAGCCGACACGACGGGCAAACGGTCAAGATAAAGATAGACGGCGAACTGGTCGAGTCCGGGTTGATCAGCGTCAGCCCGATGGTCGGATACAAGGCCGTCCTGGCGCCCGGAGTGAACCTTATGCCCGGCAGAAAGATAGGCTCCTACAGCGTCGCCGGTCCGAACCTGATAGTCTATAACGACCTGCCGCCGAATACGCACGTAATCGTCCGGCAGCAGACCGAATCACGAAAGAGGCAAAGGAATTCGTAACGTGATTTCACCACAAGGCTACTTCAGGATGGGCAGTCCCACTCGCCATCTTTTTTTCACCGACTGGGAGATAGAGAAACTCGGCGGCGCCCGTCGGCGCTGGCATTCTCTTGAGAAGCGTCCCGAGCCTGTCCTCAAACCGGAGGCGCCATGGGAAGGTAAAATCATCTATGCCTACGGAGGTTCGCTTCTTGACGATCTTTCGAGTCGGGGATACCGGCTTTATTACACTGCAATGGGGCACGGACTGGGCAAACGGTCGTACGTATGCCTGGCCGAATCGACTGACGGAGTGCATTTTAACAGGCCTGACCTGGGAGAGTTCGAGTTCGACGGCAAAACGGACAACAACATCGTTTACGTCTCTCCTGACGAGCAGTTGGCCTCGCTGTGCGTCGTCTGGGACGGGACCGATCCCGACGCCAGGCGGCGGATGAA
>DAOVFI010000716.1 GCA_030673005.1 Planctomycetales bacterium | reverse complement strand
CATTGTGTTTATTTCCGCCATTTTGAAGGCCGTTGTTACCATCAGGTAATTCGCCACCGCCTGCCGCAGGTGTTTTTCGGTGTAACCGGACTCGCGCAGGTTCGCCAATTCGCGCTTGTATGCCTCACCGGTAAGATTCGACTCGACCAGGAAGGAATCTACCTGGTCTTCGTCTTCCTCAATGGCGATGCCCATATTCCCGGCTTCGTGCAGTAGCAGCGTCCAGGCCAGGCCCGCATCCCGGTCGCGATTAATCATAAGGAATACCGCGAACGCGCCCTCGCCGGTACGCCGTCCCATCCCCAGACCCAGCGACCGGCGAAGAAGGTTCAGGTCATGTTGCGCCGATTGTATCATGCGGACGGTAACTTTTTCCTCTTTGATGTAGCCGATGACCTCGTTACGTCCTCCACCCCTGCCGAATCTCTGAAAAAGCGACGGGATCAGAAACGCTACCATCAGCAGCATCATCACTATCAAAACCGTCTTTTTTCGGCGTCGAAAGAATCTAAATGCCATAATATTACTCCGTACCAATCATTCGGTCAGTCTCTGTGAAACCTCACAAGTATAAGCCCATAATGCAACCTTGCAATGGTAATCAGAAATCAGCGGTCGTCTGCCCTGAAAGAACTGGGACCGTAAGGGGGTGGTCATTTCGACGTCGATAGTTTTTTTGACCGCTCCCTTACGGTCGCGGCTCGTAATCAATCCCAAATCCGCTGTTCGACTCCGCTCACGGCCCTGAGCCTGTCGAAGGGCAATCCGTAATCGAACTATCCTTTGATTACCCCCATCGGTCTGAGGAGGGCGACTTTCCGCGCCAGTCCGGCGGCAACGACTACATCGACGACATCGTGGACATCCTTGTATGCGTCGGGCTGCTCTTCGGCCAGGCCGGAGCGCCCGCGGGCGCGGGCGATGATGCCGGCGTCGGCGAGTTCCTTGTCTATTCGCCGACCGGCTGCGGCGCGTATGGCCGCCTTGCGACTCATTACCCGACCTGCGCCGTGGCAGGTCGAACCGAATGTCTGTTCCATCGCTCCTGCCGTACCGACCAGCACGTAACTGGCAGTGCCCATGTCGCCGGGAATCAGCACCGGCTGACCGATCCGGCGATATCGCTCCGGCAGTTCTTTGCTCCC
>DAOVFI010000289.1 GCA_030673005.1 Planctomycetales bacterium | reverse complement strand
AGAGGCTTACCGGGTGGCGGTCGATTATCTCGCCGACGACGGCGTCAGGCTCAGCCAGGACAAGGTCTTCCAGGCGAATGTCGTCGATAAGCTTGCCTTCCGAATCCACCACGTACAGGACGGTGATAGTTTCTTTTTGCGGGGCCACTTCGCGGATGTGCTCGAATACCTGCCGGACGGTCCGGTCGGCCTCGATGGCTACGAATTCCGGCGTCATCAGCCGGCCTATGGACTCTTCGGGGTAACGCAGCAGGTCTGTGGCGACCTGTCGTTCAGCCGGGCTGAGGCTTCCGATTAACCTGTCCGCCACGTCCTCGGGCAGGTCCTCCAGGAGTTCCGTCCGGTCGTCCGGGGGCATCTCGTTGAGGATGCCCGCAAGGGCCTCACCTGAGAGTATCTCCAGGAGGTGCTCCTGCTTTTCCAGTTCCAGCAGCGAGAAGACTTCCGCGGCGCTTTGGGTCGGCAGGAGGCGAAAGACAACGCCCAGTTCCTCACCGTCCAGGTCGCCGGCAAGTTCGGCTACGTCCGGCAGATCGAGTGCGGTCAGGTACTTCTTCAGCGTCGCGAAGTCCTTCTTCTCGATCAAGTCGCGGATTTCGGGTTGAAAGGCGCTGCCGAGCATGTCGGCAACCATTCTGCATTATTCAACCCGACTTCGCCAGTTATTGTCGTAAGTTCTTTGATTACGTTCGCAATCCGTGGGCTTCGGGCATTCGGTTGTGCTCGAATCTCCGGTTTGCTTTGTAATCAAGATTGCACTGTAATTATTCTTCGGGCGCTCTTATAATTTCGTCGTGTCGGAAAAAGTTGTTTAAGGAGAAGGTGATGAAATTCTCATTATCGGGCAGGATCATCGAGGTGGACTACAAGTACTGCCAGATGGACATGGAGGAGTTCGGTCAGCTGGCGGGCCAGGCCGGTTACGATGCGGTCGAGTTGCGTGGTACGCAGATAAGCGCCGCGACGACGCCGGAACAGGTAAAGCAGATGCGGGCCGCTCTGGATAAAAGCGGCGTAGGCGTCTCGCGTATTCCCGCCGGGAGTGTCAAGGACGCCAAGTCTCTCAAGGCGTTGAGTAAATTCGCGGACATGGCCGTCGAACTGGGCTGCCCTTACCTTTCTGTCGGGTTCGACGAGGTATCCTGGATTCAGAAGGCGGCTGATTACCTGAAGGAACGTGGACTGGGCATTGCAATACAGGTCCACACCGGCGGGCCGTTCGAGACGCCGGAACTCGCGCTCAAGACGCTCAAGGAGATAGACCGGTCCAATTTCGGCCTGATGTACGACCCGGCCAACCTGTTCATCGTGCGCGTCGATTACGTCAAGGGCATCGAGCAGTTGAGAGACCACATCTTTACCCTTTCGGTTCAGTGCCTCGTCCAGACCGACCCGGACGACGACGAGGCCGAGGATGAAAACGGGTTCTTCTACAAGCGGCATCTGCTGGGCGAACCGGGCGGGATGGATTTCCAGGGCGTTTTCGACGCATTGAACAAGATCCGTTTCGACGGATACGTTACGGTAATCGAGCCTATCTCGGATTTGATGAACAACCTGGAACTGGCCGAGTACATGTGCCGGCAGATCAAAAAGATGGCATCGAAGGACTTGTAGTCCTTCGCAATTGATAATGTAAGAGCCGGATGGGTGGCACGGTCAAGTCGAAGACTTGGCCGTGAATTCCATCCCGGCTGTCGCCACGGCCAAGCGAGGGCGAGGGCAAAAGGCCTCGCCCTCGCTTGACCGTGCCACCCATTAATTTATAAAATCGATGTTGAAGGAGTAGATAATGGCTGAATCACTGGCCGGGACACCGGCGCCGAAACTGAGCGAGAACCTTCGCGGCAGGCAGCTGCCGCACATCGGCGTCCTTTCACGCGAGGAACTTCAGGAAGTCATGGCCCTCGGCGCGTGGTTCCGCGAGAACCGCTACGACATGACATACGCCGACCTGCTGAAAGGGCGAGTACAGGGCCTGCTGTTCGTCTATGAATCCACGCGGACGCGGATGGGTTTCACCGCCGGCATGGCGCAGCTGGGCGGGTCCAGCGCATATCTTGCAGCCAAGGATACGCAGATGGGCAGGGGCGAGTCGATCGTCGATACGGCCCGCGCCCTGAACCAGTACATCGACGTCCTCTCGGCGCGGCTGTGGAAGCAGGAGGACATGGAACAGGCCTGCGAGAATATGACCGTGCCGGTGCTCAACGGCTGCACGCCCGTCGATCACGCAACGCACGTCATAGGCGAACTGATGACAATCGAGCAGGCAAAGGGCAGGCTCGAGTGTATAAACCTCGTCTATACCGGCATGGCGCGCGGGATATTGCACTCGTTTATCCGGGTCTGCCCTGTGCTCGGTATCAACTTGGTTCTGGCTATTCCCGAATCCTACGCCGAGACCGTCAATCAGGACATCCTGGCTGAGGGCAAGAAAAAGGCCGAAGTAGCCGGCACGCGGCTGGAGATATGTACCGACCTGAAAGAGGCGGTGCGCGACGCCGATTACATCCAGGCCAGCACCTTGATTCGCAGCATGCTCGCCGGCGAGCAGTCGCCGGAGGAAAAGCGGGTCGAGATTCCCAAATGGACGGTAACGAACGAGGTTTTGGCCTGTGCGAAGCCGGACGTGCTTTACACGCATTCGGGGCCTGCCCACAGGGGCGTCTGCGCGACAGACGAGGTAATGGACGGCCCGAAATCGCAAATCCAGGCAGAGGCGCTCAACGCGATTTATTCCAAGAAGGCGCTTCTGGCATTAATGGTGAAATAGAATGCCTGGGTGCCATGCCTTCACGCGGAGTGAAACGGAGCGGGTAGGCATGTTCGCGCGACAGCATGTTCACACCCTTCGCTGCGCGCGAAAACACCTGCCTGCCGGCAGGCAGGTGGCACCCATCATTATTATAATGATATGGAATTATAGTTATTTTAGTGAGTAAGGTTGAATTATGCCCAAGTACACCGATTTTGACGTTCCCGTAATGATAGCGGGTGTGAAGTTTCGCAATCCCTTTTACGTCTCTTCGGGTCCGACCACGATGACGGTCGAGCAGCTCGAGCGGATGGACGAATGCGGCTGGGGCGGCGCGTCGCTGAAACTGACGATCGACCCGGAGCCGTATATCAACAGGTATCCGCGATACGGGTATTATCCCGACAGGACGTTCTTGAGTTTCACTGCCGAGCGGCGGATTGTCTTGTCCGACCTGCTGAAACTCATCGAGCAGGGCCGGAAGCGAGCGCCCAATCTCGTGCTCTTCTCCAACATCACTTACTCAGGCGACAAAGGCATCGCCGGCTGGGTCAACATGGCGAAGAAGTGCGAAGAGGCGGGAGTGCACATCAACGAACTGAACATGTGCTGCCCGAACATGTCCTTCAATGTGGAACTGACCGGCGAGGATACCGGCGGGCCTAAGACCGGCGCGAGCCTCGGTCAGAACGAACAGGCAATCGCCGAGATCGTCAAGGCGATAAAACGCGAAACCAGTATTCCCCTTTTCGTCAAACTTACCGCCGAGGGAGGCAGGCAGGCGACGATAGCCCAGGTCGCCCTGGACGCCGGCGCAGACGCCGTCGGCGGAAACGCCAACCGACTGGCGATCCCGCCGATTAACATCGACGACCCGACCAGGTCGATGTACCTGCTCCAGAAAGAGATCGGGATGGCCTGCATGAACGGCGAATGGCTCAAGCCGCTTGCCCTGCGGGATGTCTATGAAATGAGGAAGATGTGCGGTCCCGACGCGATCCTCACCGGCACCGGCGGGATAACGACCTGGTCCGATGCGGCCGAGATGATGATGTGCGGCGCCGACCTTGTCGGCATCTGCACCGCGACGCTGGTCTATGGCTTCGGGTTCATGCCCGAATTCATCCACGGCTTCAAGCAGTTCCTGGCCGAAAAGGGCTACAAAGGCCC
>DAOVFI010000501.1 GCA_030673005.1 Planctomycetales bacterium | reverse complement strand
GCACAGGTTTGTAACCTGTGTAGGCCGCACAGGTTTGTAACCTCTGTCGTTAGTGGCACAGGTTTGTGACCTGTGTCAGCCGCACAGGTTACAAACCTGTGCCACCACATTGTGCCACCACATATTGACAGAACGCTGGATCGTCTGGGTAAAATAGGTAACTAAAAATTTACGCTGATAGCGTGTATATGAAGTGAAAAATCCTAACTACTTTCAGAACAGAGGATTGTGGATTTCGGCGTCGTTCCGTTTCGTTCCAAACGGTTCCGAATGGTTCCAAATGGTTCCGAATGGTTCCAAACGGTTCCGTTTCGTTCCGTTTGGTTCCGCTTGATTTGCCCTTGTTTCTTCTGGTCGAGTCTTTGCGATTCAGGCGCAGCACGGCTCACCGACGACACGAAGCCGCACGGTCACACTTTTACAATTATCGCCACTACCCTTCTCGTCGGTCGGCACTTCCCGACGAGAAGGGAGTGGAACGGACGATTCAGATGCCGGTCGGGACTGACGGACCTGTCGGAACCGACGGACCTGGGCCTGTCGGACCGCCCGGGCCGAACGGGACCGACGGACCAAACGGCACTGACGGACCGGTCGGGATCGACGGTGTGGTCGGTGTCCTGCCGGTCACCCTGATGTCGCGTATTTCCGTCAGAACTTCGAGAATACGGAATGCGACCATGAGCACTTCGCAGTAAATCCGAACGACAAAAGGACCAAGAACGATCAGGAACAACCCGCTCAACGCCTCACCCTGGACAATGTTTCCGATACCACCGATGACACAGCCGGCGACACCGATCCAGAAGACGATCTTGATAATGGTCGGCGTGATCATCTTTCGGAAGGACATATACTCCTCCATTTGACTCTCCTTTCACGATACAGAGCACCCTTTTCATTCAAAGAAGCAGCACAGGCGCAACTGGAAATGTATCGGTCGGACAGAGTGGAGGGTTTACCAATTGTTTATTAATTCGTAACAGTTCAGGCGTTTGCAATAGAAGATGTTTTGGTCGGTCCCGAAAAGACTTCGCAGGGATGAAGGGGATAAAAAATGAATGTTGAACCTGCCTGCCGGCAGGCAGGTAATGAACAGGGAATTTCGAATTACGAAGTAAAAAAAGAACCTTTTCGCAAAATCTGTTCACTTCGACATTTATTCTATCCACCCGCCGCCGAGGAGTATGTCGCCGTCATAGACCACCGCCGCCTGTCCGGGCGTGATGGCGGCGACGGGCTCGGTGAACTCGGCCTCGAATCGGTCCGGCGCGGTGATGCGGACACGGGCCGGGGCGCCGGGATGGTTGTAGCGAATCTGTACTATTGCGTCGAACTCGCCGCAGGCAGGCGATTGGCGTCTGGCGGATTCCGCCCGGCCGGCCGGTGGCGCGGTCAAGCGGAGCTTGGTCGTGTTATTATCGACCACGGCCAAGTCTTCGACTTGACCGTGCCACCGGTCATTCGTATCCACGTGCCAGTTGGCGTCGCAGGCCGACAGTCGCCGCGACATTACCTCGTCCTTCGGGCCTATGGTTACTGTGGCAGTGGCCGGGTCTATGTGTGTAACGTACATCGGCTCGCCGGCGGCGACGCGAAGACCGCGGCGCTGACCGATGGTAAAATTCGCCACGCCGTCGTGCCGGCCCAGGACGTTCCCGGCGGCATCGACAATGTCGCCCGGCCTAATCGCCGCGATGCTGCGGCTTCGCAGCAGGTCCACGTAATCGCCGGAGACAAAACATATCTCCTGACTGTCGGGCTTATCGGCAACGGACAGGCCCAACTCGGCGGCGATCCGGCGGACATCGCTTTTCCCGGCAATATCGCCTATCGGAAAGAGTATCCGACAAAGGTGCTCGCGCGGGATGCCGAACAGGGCGTAAGACTGGTCCTTCTCGCAGGCCCGGCAGATGCGACCACCAACCGGTGGCATAGATTTGCAATCTGTGCCGGACACAGGTTGAAAACCTGTGCCACCAGATTGAAAATCTGTGCCGCCACGAATCATCCGGGCGTGATGACCGGTGGCGACGTAGCGAAT
>DAOVFI010000396.1 GCA_030673005.1 Planctomycetales bacterium | reverse complement strand
ACGGCGCTGAGCGTCCCCGACAGCAGCCCTCGCGCCATCCCCGCGTGGAACCGGCGATTGCCCACCGGTGCGTAGGCGGCGTGAACAAGGATCAACCCGACAAGGTCCCACGCCAGCAGGAACCACTTGCCTGCGCCCGGTTCGAGCGCCTCGGCCGCTACGCGGATGTGATTGTTCGCCATCATCCTGCCCCATGCGTGCGGGTCCGGCCTGGACGCCCCGTCACAATGATGGATAAGTTTCAGCGACGGCGCGACGAACAGCGCGAATTGCTGCGTGGCGCGATAACTGAAATCGCGGTCCTCTGCCACGGCGTAACCGGCGAAGGCTTCGTTGAATCTGACGGCCTCGACTACCCGCCGGCGGACGCTGAGCCTTCCGCCGATAAGGAACTTCGCCGGCTTCAGCAGTCCCCTCAGCGCCGGCGTCAGGCGAACGGCGTTTGCCCTGCATCGGCGTGGCATCCACCGCGTGTGCGCCGTCAGTAACATAAGCGCGTCCCACAGGCGTCCTTTCCCGTTCCGTACGACGCCGAGGTCGGTTCCCACCGCGCCTATCCCATCAACCCGCCCGGTCTCGTCGGCCTCGTACATTGCCGATAAGTCCGCAAGGAAATCCTCACCGACTTCCACGTCGTCGTCCAGCAGAACCAGCACGTCGCCGCTCGACGCGTCGATACCGGCGTTCCGCGACGCCGGCAGAGACGGGCGATTCCTGCGCCTGTAAATAAATCCGGCACCCGCCAGGCCGACTTCATCGGCGATATCCGAAGGTATCTCCCCGTCGCCGTCGTTGACGATTATCAACTCATCGGGAAGCAGGGACCCGTTCAGTACCGCCCGGACGGACCGGCGAAGCGATTCGGGACGATCGTGCGTCGGGAAGATGACCGAGATGCTTTCTTTCATGCTTCCGACGCCCCAAAGCGAGGTCTTTTGATCAGCCCGATTCGCCCGTAGATTCGGCGAATCGAGGAGCCTATTATTCGCTTCTGCCTGCTGTTGAGCATCCATGTAGTAGATATCGTCACGAAAAGCACGGCTATCCACACCAGCCCAATCTCCCAGAGCGGCAGGAGAAGCATTATCGGAACGGCCAAGACGAAGTATGTGCTCATATGCAGCCTGACGCGAACGGTCAGGAAGTACGCCAGCGAAACCACCATCATTCCGGCGTACATACCCACCCCCGCCGCAAGGGCAGCTCCGGCCGGACCGTATCGCTCCATCCACCACTGCGCCAGGACCACGATCACCACACCCCCGACCAGCGGGCCAAGCGCCACCACTATCGGACGCTCGTGAAGCCTCGCCAGGCTGTTCAACAGCGCCAGGTGAATGCTCGCCTGGAAGAACAGCAACAACCCGCCCAACAGCGTAAGACCCTCCCGGAAGCCCTCCGGAAGGACCTTCACCCATGCCGGGGAAGTAACGTAAAGCAGTACGGTCAGCGACATCGTCCCTATAACCAGTGCCTTGTATGCGGTCTCCAGGATAAAGATGGCCGGTTTGTGTTCGCCGGTTTCCCAGATTTTCGCGACGTGTGCGAAAATCACCGCGCGAGCGGCATTTGCCAGTACCATTATCGACTGACCAAGCGGCAGGAATGCGAAGAATACGCCGGCCTGGGCCTGTCCATACCGGCGGGAAGTCAGCAGGAAACTGACATATCCGGCCCCCTGCCACAGGAAACCGGCCAAGGCCGCTATGAATCCGAATCGCAGCACGCGGGCGAAGAAACCGTCAAGGGAGGATTCTTCCTGAATGCTGTCGGTTTTTTCCATGTCCGGCGGCGGCGATGCAACGTCCAGTTCGGCGGTATCGCTCTCCGGATCGGAAATCCTCGACCGCCCCGGCCCGGACGGGACGCCTTCATCAAGCGATTTGACCGCCCTGTGCAGCAGGAACATACCGGCGACAAAGACCACCGCAAGTGCGATGAAATGCGCCGCCAGCAACGCTACAACTTCCGGCGCCGCCAGAATCGCTGCGATCCCGAGGGCCGTAAAAAGCACGGCAAAGAGCAGCTCGAGGACCGAGACGACCCGATACCGCCTCATGCCGACCAGGAAGCCCAGCATGTTGTGATAAAGCCCCAGCAGTGCAGCGTTCGCCAGCGCGGCCCGGCAGATACGCAGCTGCTGGTGATAGTCCGCCGCCCCGGAGCGCGAAACCATGACCATCCTGGTAATCACGTCACTTCCGGCAAAGGCCGCGACGGTCAATACCGCCGCGCAGGCAAGCACTCGCCACCGCATGCGCCGGTAAAATTCCTGAAGCTGTCCCCGCGCCTCGTGGAAACTCACGTATCGCACCAGCCCGTGATGGCTTCCAAGCGTTACCAGCGAAGAAGCCAGAGTAAAAATCGCCACCCCCAGGCCCCAAAGCCCGTACCCGGCCTCCTGAAGCAGGTACACGAACAGCAGCATCCGCCCCACCCCGAGCACTTGCCGGAGCACGGTGGTCGGGACGTACACGCCCAGCGATTCGGTCATCGAACCGACCTTCAGCAATCGCGAAAGATAAGTCAATACTGCGCTCCCGGTGTTCCACCGAAAACAACGCCGAACGGCTTGCAATACGTGGCACGGGCGTCCCGCCTACCGGCAGGTAGGTCCCGCCCGTGCGTCTCACAATTGTCTCGGTCGTGAGATTACGAATTTGCAGGGCCGAGACGGCCCTGAGACGCACGGGCGAGACGCCCGTGCCACGAAACCGGTCAGTTTGAGTATGTTA
>DAOVFI010000732.1 GCA_030673005.1 Planctomycetales bacterium | reverse complement strand
CATTGAGCAACTGTGCGTTGAGATTCTCTTGGTCGCAACGCTCGTTGGCTGAACGAACAACCTGTTCAGCCGACTTTCTCTCATCGTTGGTGATGTAGAAAAAGTAGCGAATATCGTCGAACAACTTCCGCTGGCCACGCTTCACCGACAGGTTCTTGCGAACCACCACAACGCGATATGTCTTCTCGCAGGCCGTCGGACAGTAGGCGAACTCGGCAACCTCTTCGCCGCGCAACCGGATGTTCTTGTACTTACGCTCTACAACGATCGCTTCCTTGACGTTGCGAGGACGGGCGCGAGGCTCCGTGCGGACTGTGTACTTCGCTTTACGCTGAAGCGGCTTCCAGACGGTAGAATCAAAGCCTTCGGCCAACCCGACCAGATTCCTCATCGCCGGGATACCGAAGATAAAGCGAGCCCCGGCCTCGTCCCAGCGGTCCAGATGCATGGTCTGACTGAAGTCGGTGTCGCCGCGGAACAGGATATTCCTGAAGCCGGCGCGACGGCATAACTCAAACGCCTGATCGAAACGCCTGGCCGCTCCTTCATTACTGGGACGGTTCCCGCTGCGATTGACCAGGAACAACGGCTCGGACGTGTTGGCCAACGAGACCACCAGCGGGTGATAACCCCACTTGCCGTTGTAGGCCAGGTCCATTCCTTCCTTGCATTCGCCCGTGGTCTCGGCGATTACACCGTCGGCGTCGATGACGGCCTCATCAAAAAACTCATCAGGCTGCTGCTTCCAGACTTTCAGACGAATCTCGTTGAAGGTGTTCATCAATGTCTCAACATCGGCCCGCTCGAATCGACGACAAAAGTCGCCTGCCGTCGTCGGGTCGGGAATACGCTGTGCGCCGAGGGCGTTGAGGTAATTCTCATTGTTGCGTAGGAGTTCCAGGTCTTCGATGCACGTCCCGCCGGCCAGGATGTTATAGGCAATGTTCAGAATGTGATCCGACTCCCAATACGGCAGATGTATCTTGAGAAGATGGAGATTCTGGTCCAGCGCCTCGATCAGCCCTGTCTGCCGTGCAAGCATGTGCACAAGGCCGATGCCGCCGCAGGCGATCCCGCTGCTGCGGTCAGCCAGTTCGTAATGAATGTTGGATGC
>DAOVFI010000580.1 GCA_030673005.1 Planctomycetales bacterium | reverse complement strand
AACGTATCTCCTTAATCGGGCCTACGAAAACGCCGCCGGTCAGGCCGACGACGAGGCCGCGCTGGTCGTGGCCCGCGGCGAACAGTTAACCGTTGTCGCCGGCGACCCTTGAAATATAAACATAACCACAAAACACGACTTGGCGCTGGCGACGGCAGTGGTCGATTCGCTGCCCAAGCCCAAGTTAGCCACACACGCCGGACCGTTTGAAGATGCACAATGGTAGATGTTGCAAATTGCGAAAAGACTTTAGCCGCGAACTGCGCGAACTACGCGAACAGGAATATAAATTAAAAAAAGCAGAGTCTGATATAGTAAGACCATAGAAACAAAAGCAGATTTATAAGGATTGTTTTTAAATAAATTATTGTTCGCGTAGTTCGCGCAGTTCGCGGCTATAAAACGAAGGGGAAAATATCTTGCGGTCCCCGGCGGATTGCTGAGTGAAGATTGCAAAACAGGGAGATAGAAATGGCAACCGGCAGAATAATATTGTTAGTGTCGTTATTTTCAGTTCTTTCGGCAGGTTGTGACCGCCCGGCGGCGCCGCCGAGGACTGCCGACGGAAAGGTCGTCAAGTACGTTCCCGTCGATCCGGCTGATGCGGAAGAAAAAGCGGCCGTGAGCGACTTTCAGTCCGCAACTGTCGCATATCAACATGCCCTCAAGGTGTTGGGCGCCTTCTACGTCAGGGCGGGCGCATACGACAGGCAGATATGGGCCGAGACGGAACTGGCTAATCTTATTGATGCCCAAACGTTCCGTTTCGAGGGTACGGACGCGCCGACCGACCCGCCGAGCGAGTCGGTGGAGAAAATAAACGAGGCCGCCGCCGTCGAAGCGGTATTGAGCGCTCGCAGGAACTGGCGCAGCCGCCTGGAGGCGCTGGACGCGTTCTACAGCGGCAAGGGGGCCAACTTAAAACTGGCGCTGGTAAGAAACATCAAGGCGCGTTTCGATCCGATCCACACGTATGATTACTTCATGCGGGCCGAGATCCCGCCTGATACGCTCAAGCCCACCGAAGTCATCCCGGCCGCAGACGCACTGTTCGCCGAGGCGATCAAACTGCATAAAAGTGGCAAACCGCTGCCCGGCTTCACCGATTATCAAAAGCAGCGAAAGGCCCTGTTGATGTTCCGTCAAATGGTGGATAAATATCCGACCAGCACGAAAATCGCCGTCGGCGCTTATTACATCGCCGAGATTTACAAGGAATATTTCCGGGAAAACGTCCGTGCGCTGGCGTGGTACCGGCGAGCCTGGCAGTGGGATAAGCACATCACGCTTCCGGCGCGGTCGCAGGCGGCGTTTATCTACGATTTCCGCCTCGGACAGCGGGAAAAGGCCATCCGGCTTTACGGGGAGGTGATAAAACACGAACAGTTCGACTGGAACCGCGTCAGATATGCACGCCAGCGCATCGAGGAACTGACGCAAAACCGGAAATAAGAGGCTATCCTGCAGGTCGGGATTCAATTGACTGTGTCAGGGTGATAATCGTATTTGCAGGTACGTCGTGGTTGACTATCACGTTCGGGCCGATGAAACTGCCCGGTCCGATGATCCTGCCGGGCATGATCTTCACGCCGATCGTCAGCGTTACACCCCTGCCCACGAAGCAACTTA
>DAOVFI010000277.1 GCA_030673005.1 Planctomycetales bacterium | reverse complement strand
GTTCCAGCAGTTTGCTGTCAATTGCCAGGTTTTTTGCTATCTTCTCTGTCCGCATGTAACCATTACGCATAGCGTACATTGTAAATAAGAGCAAGTATAAACACAGCACAACGGAAGGTGTTTCGATGATCGGATGGTCGGCTCATCCTCACGGCGTATGTGTGTCGTCGTGTGAGCGGGTTTCTGTCGGCTGGGTCGAGAGCGTTACGGTGAAGGTTGTTCCTTCGCCGGGCGTTGAGGCGACTTCGATTTTTCCGCCGTGTTCGGTTATGACCTTCTTCGCCACCGCCAGGCCCAGGCCTGTGCCTTTGTGCCCCTTTGTGGAGTGGAACAGGTCGAATATCCTGCCGATCTCGTCGGGTTCGATACCGACGCCATTGTCGGCGACTCGTACGATCACGCGGCGGTTCATCGAGTCATACTCGCTCGAGACGGTGATAACGCCTGTCCGGTCCCGTACGGCGTCGAGTGCGTTTGTCAGCAGGTTCAGCAGCGCTTGTTGCAGACCGGCCGGGTCGGCGGGGACCGGCGGCAGGTCGTTCAGGTCCGTCATCAGCGCCACCTCCCTCTCGTCTGCGCGTGGCGTCAGCATGTCCAGACATTCGGCGATAACGGCGTTGGCATCGACGGATTCCAGCAGCGGCTGGCGGCGCTTGGAAAAGGCAAGCATGTTCAGGATAAGGGCGTTAATCTGGTCGAGGCTGCGACGGACGACGGGCCAGGTCTGTCGAGCGCCGTCGGAGTTGTTTTCGGCCAGGAATTTCTCCACCAGTTCTGCCGAGCCGCCCAGCGCCTGGAGGATGTTCTTGATGTGATGGCTCAGCAGCGCGACGGTCTGTCCCGTGGCGGCAAGGCGCTCGCTCTTGACGGCGTCCTCGTAAAGGCGGACGTTTTCCGTCGCCAGGCCTGTCTGGTAGCCGATGGCGGTCAGCAGACGCAACTGCTCCGTGGAGTAAATATGATCGGAAACGCTGCAATCGACGTGGATAACGCCGATAATCCTGTCGCGCGCCTTTATCGGTACGCAAATGGCCGAGCGTATCCCGTACTCGTGAACGCTCTTGCCCGAGCCGAATCGCTTGTCCTGCATGGCGTTCGAGGACAGGATGCCGACCTGCCTGGTAACGACCTCGTTGATAATGGTTTTGCTGACGGGAAGTGGTCCCGCCGGTTGGGTCGATTCGGTCGATGGTTTGTCGGTGCCGGACGGTCCGGACGTCTCCAGGCGATACCGGGCGGCCCTGGTGGCAAGCCGACCTTCCTTGTCTATCAGAATGATAAAGGCGTGATCGGCCTGGACGACCTTGAAGACGATATCCACCGCCCGCTGAAACAGCATGTCAAGATCGAAAATGGACGACAGTTCCGTGGTAAGGTCGTAGAGAATGCGGAGGTTGTCGATTGCCTTGATACCCGCTTCGGGCGTGGGAATGATAACCGAATCGTCGCTTGCCGGGACCCTCGCGACGATGGCGGCGTCCAGGGGCATTGCGCCTTCGTCCGTCTCCAGCGGCGGCGCCTTACCTGCCGGTCCGCCGAAAACCAGCAGCGTCGTACCGCAGCGGATCTGGTCGCCAAGGTGCAGCGGACTGGGCCTGGTAACACGCGCTCCGTTGAGAAACGTGCCATTGGCCGAACCGACGTCCTCGATGAGCCATTCCCCGTTGGGTCTGCTGACGCGGGCGTGTCGGCGCGAAACGGTGCCGTCATTCAGCGCGAGGCTTTCGCTCTCACGACCGATAACACCCTCTTCGCCGACCTGGAATACACGACCCTTGTCGGGACCTCGGATTACTTCAATGGTAACAGGCATCGCATCGGTTTCCGCTGGATCGGTAAGAATATCCGACTTGCCGAATTCAAAGATTTGGAATCAGTACCCCAGACATACCTGGTTGAGTCGTTAGCGCCGAAAGAGATGAATTATATAAGATAGAGTATCCACCTGATAACAGGTACGTCCATTATTATTATATACACCGGCATCGTCGTTATGTCAACATTCGTTCGCGTTATTACGTAAAAATTGTATGTACTACCTACTCACGGACTTTTTCCCAATTTTCGGTTTGATTGCTCCGCACGGGCAGCGACAGTACGAAGCAGGCGCCGTCGGTTACGCTTTCGTCGATACGGAGGTCTCCTTTCATGTCGCGTGCGAGTCGCCGGGACAGCGCCAGGCCCAGGCCAACGCCCGGGGCGGACCGGGCGGCCTCGCCGGCGGACTTGTGGAACGGGCGGAACAGGCGTTTCGCCTCAGACGCCGCAATTCCAGGCCCGTAGTCGCGCACGCGGATCAGGCCGAAACGACCCTGCCGCTCATGACCGATCTCGATTGTGCGATTGTCCGACCTGGCGGCGTACTTGCATGCGTTGTCCACCAGATTAAGTAGAATCTGCTCGATGACGGATACATTTACCCGCACGCGGATTCCCGCCGCCGCATCGCCGGTGCCTGCCAGAAGCGTCATATCGGCCTGCTCGGCGCGGGTGGCGAGCCGTTCCCGCGAGCGATCCAGAATGTCGCCCAGGCTGACCGTCTCGAAGTCTCTGCGTGACCTAGGACCGGACAGGCGGGCGTACGACAGGACGTTTTCGACCAGGTGGCTCAGGCGCTCGGACTCGGCGCGCAGGCGGTCGAGGTACTCGCCGCGCTGCTTTTCGTCGGTAATCATGCCGCCGGCGAGCATGTCGGCGTAGAGGCGGAATGTCGTCAGTGGCGTGCGGAGTTCGTGCGTTACGGCAGAGACGAACGCGCCGCGGCGCCGGCTGAGCCTGACGGCGCCCCGCAGCACCAGCGCAACGGCGACTGCGCCGGCGGCAATGCAGCACCAGGCGATCAGCAGCGACAGTCCGACCGACCAGACGTCGGCGGTTATTTCGCCGTGAACCTCACCCGGCAGCAACTTCACAGGCAGCGCCGCGAGCATATAAAGCCCGTTCTCGCCGGCGCCCCCGGACGCCGGTGCAAGGCCGGCCTCGGGCAGCAGGTCTTCGGCGCCCGCCAGCAGCCGGCGGCGCAAATACCGCCAGTTCAACCGGCAGCCCTGGACGTAATCACCGCCGTTGACACGAACGCGACGGGCGAGCACCAGCGCTTCGCCGACCCAGACCGGATAGAACGGGCCTTCGCAAACGCCGGGATATTGTTGAAGGCGACTGATCCTTCGCACATCCAAAACCGTGGCGTCCCGGGCAGCCGCCGACCTTGCCCGCCATTCGGCGGTGTTCATTTTGGCCTGCTGATTTAATTGCTGAGCGGGTAAATTCGCCAAATCCCGCCGGCCCGGTTTTTCGGCAGGACGGGTAGCGACCAGCGCCGGCGAAACAACCTCATCGACCGGAAGGATCGCCAGCAGCGCATCTCGTTTCAGGACCGACTTCAACACGGCAAGCCGCTCGGCGGCGGCTGTGATTCTTTCGTGCGAGACGTAGCCCGTCTCGGCAAGATCGCGCTGGTTGCCTTCCGGCGCCTGCGGGCTGGTCAGGTTTCCCGACGGGTCGAACTGGAAATGCAGCAGGATGTCCGGCGACTCGTATATCAGCAGCGGTGAAGGCACGAGGATTTCGTGAGGTGTAATCTCGGCGAACATGCGTGTGTACGCACGATCGACGGGGTAGAACGCGGTGTAGGTGAAATACGGCCTGGCGCTCTCGCGTGCGATCATCGACCCCAGGGCGGAATCCATCCGCCAAAGCGCAAGGCGAACCTTCTCCTGCACTGCCGCTTGACGACTGGCAGCCAGTTCATCTCTTTCCAGGCGGAGGGCGGTTCGGCTGATCCATACCATCGCCGCCAGAACCAGCAGCAGACAGCCGGCAAACGCAAACCAGATGTAACGCTGACGTTTCATCAGTCGGTCTGTTGTCTGAAAATAACGATTCTTATGGGTGCCATGCCTTCACGCAGAGCGTGTAGGCATGTTTGCGCCGCAACATGTTCACGCCCTTTACTTCGAGGTTCCAGGCCGCGAAAAGATGCGGCTTGGAATCCTCTTCGTTTCGGGCGAGAACATGGCACCC
>DAOVFI010000168.1 GCA_030673005.1 Planctomycetales bacterium | reverse complement strand
ATCAGCGCAAATCCGCTGATTGCCAGCAGCGACAGTGTCGCCGGTTCGGGGATGACCGAGATGTTGTCGGCGTGGTGGTACACCCAGGGTACGTAGTTCGTGTACGTACGAGTGAACAGCACCTCCACGTCGTAGTCGCCGCTGACAGCCGGCGTGTACGTTCCGGCGTAGGAATTCCGCTCTGTAACGCCGCCGTCGATTTTGTCAATGTCCCAGTCCCACAAAAGATCGCCGCCGATGTAAAAGCGAATGCGCCCTGCGTCTTTATTGTCGCCGCCGCCAATATCACTCATGGCCGAGGCGCCGACTGCCACCTGGTAAGGCGTCCCCGCCGTCAGGGAGATCGTCTGGGAAAGGACGCCGCCTTCTTCCTGACCGATGTCCCAGTGTTCGCTGTCGGTGCCCGGATTGCACCTGAACGCCAGGGACTCTCCGGTCCCGGACGTATCAAAGAGCACCACCTCCGTCGTCATGGTCGGCTCGGAGTACTGGGTCGGTGTCCAGGTCCATCCGGTAAGGTCTCCCGTCTGAAAATCCCCGTTCACGATAAGATTGGACATATCGGCGCGGGCCTGGCCGGCGCCGAACAGCACTATCACCAACGTCGCCACAAAGGCTGAAAGAATACAATGTCGCTTTCGTTCAATCCTCATTTTTCATGCTCCTTTTTTGCCAAGTTGTAATTGTAGGGTGTGCAGGTTCTTTTTCCTGCACCTGTCTGCCTGCCTGCCGGTAGGCAAGCCGACAGGCAGGCACCGAAAGCCATTTGTTAGTCGTGGTGTGCAGGAAACAGAACCTTCCGCACCCTACATACTACGTCGTCCGACGTATGCTTTCAATTGCAGTAACGAAGCAATCTTGGTAACTATTGTCTATAAATCGTCGAAAGGAGCACATCGGCATGAGTAAATTGCAGAAAAATCAGACCGTTCTCGCACCGGCGCTGCCGAATATCCCGTGGGAAGACCGCCCCGCCGGATGCGACGACGTGGTGTGGCGGTCTGCCGATAATCCCGTTATCCCGCGCGACCTTATCCCATGCGCCAATAGCATCTTCAACAGCGCGGTCGTACCGTTTGAAGGGTCCTTCGCCGGCGTGTTCCGCGTCGATGACAGGCGCCGGCGCATGCGCCTCCACAGCGGCAGGAGCAAAGACGGGATCGCATGGCGGATCAGTGAAGAGCCGATTACGTTCCGCTGCGACATCCTGGGGGCCGACGTTTTCGAGTACGGATACGACCCCCGCGTCTGCCGGATTGACGAGCGTTATTACGTTACCTGGTGCAACGGATACCACGGGCCGACGATCGGTGTGGCGGTAACGGACGATTTCGAGACGTTCGAGCAGATGGAGAACGCCTTCCTGCCGCACAACCGCAACGGGGTTATGTTCCCGCGTAAGATCGGCGGTAAATTCGCCCTGCTGAGCAGGCCCAGCGACACCGGCCACACCGCTTTCGGCGATATTTTCTACAGCGAAAGCCCCGACCTGTGCCACTGGGGTCGGCACCGGTTCGTAATGGGTCCGACCGTCGGCTGGCAGGCGCTGAAGGTCGGCGCAGGTCCGACGCCAATTGAGACGACCGCCGGGTGGCTGATGATCTATCACGGCGTGCTGCTGTCGTGCAACGGGTACGTCTATAGCGCCGGGGCGGCGCTGCTGGACATCGAGAGGCCGTGGAAGGTTATCGGCCGCACCGGACCGTACATCCTTTCGCCGCAGGAGTTATACGAATGCGTCGGCGACGTGCCGAACGTGGTCTTCCCCTGTGCTGCCCTGTGCGACGCACCGACCGGTCGAATCGCCATTTATTACGGCGCCGCCGATACGGTAACCTGCCTTGCATACACGCAGGTAGATGATCTAATCGAATTCATCAGGTCAAATCCGATATAGGAACATCGTGGCATGGCCGTCTCGGCCATGATTAATTGTAGGGTGCGGCAGGTTCTTTTTCCTGCACACCCTACCGACTATTTGTAGTTAGCGAATTCGACGAATGCCCGGCAGGCGTGGTCCTGGATGTCGGGCGTCAGGCCGATGGCTTCATTTCCGTTGTAGTATCCGGCGATGAATCCGCCGCGGCGTCCCATACGCTCGATCATCAATTCCGCGTCGGCGCGGATATTCTCGGCGTCGCGGGTCTGGAGCGTGGTCTGGATATCGACCGGGCACCAGAACGTTACCCGCCCGGCAAACTCGGCAAGCGTATCGAGGCCATGCAGCCGCGGCTGGTCGAACTGGAGACAGTCGATGCCGACCTCGATAAGGTCTCCGATAATGTCTGTAATCTTCCCGCAGGAGTGCATAAACACAGCCAGGCCGCGATCGTGGGCCGATTTGCAAAGGGTGGCGAAATCCGGCTTGAAAATCTCCCGCCACATGGCCGGGTCGATCATCAGGCTCTCCTGCGTGCCCCAATCCTCCGGGAACATAATCGCGTCGGCGCCGGCCTCGGCTGCACGCTCGATGGCGGCCAACAGTTGCTCGCGGATCATCACGTTAAGGCGATCTATGTTCTCCCGCTCCAGTATCAGGTCGCAGAGGTAATTGTCCAGTTTGCGTATCTTCCGGGCGATGTTGAAGACGAACCCCGGTAAACCGGCGATGCGGAACTTTTCGGTTTCGGCGGCGAAATCGCGGGACATGTCGGTGTAGCGCGACTTATCGCCCAGGTCCGGCGGTCGGTACGAGTCCAGTTGCGACCAGTCGGTTATCGCCCCTTCGGCAACCTCGCCCTTGTCATACTCGGTAAGCGACGCCCACACGACGCCCCACTCATCCTCCCACCGGCGCAGTTCGTTGCCCTGGGGCTGGTGGACGGGTGGGACGAAGTCCTTCGCAGCCGGATGCCAAAACCAAAACAAATCGTTCACGTAAGGCTCCGGCAGGGCCAGGCCGATACGCGGCGGCGAATCGAAATTCAGAACTCTCCGAATGATTTCGCGTGAAGTCATTCACTATCTCCAGCGGTTAAGCGGATTATATCAGTGCTTGAACAGTGCTCTCTGCGTGATAACGCCCAGCCATCGCCGAAGGAAAATAGCGGGTAATTCTGCTATTTTGCCTGCATGTCGGCTGGACCTTACTCACTGAAGCACCCGGCCTAAACATTATTGCATGCCTCTCAGATATTCCAATTAGCCAGTTTCGGAGGCGAGAGCGCTTCGATGGAGACGATTCTCCAACCGGCCTGTCGCCTTGCCCACTTCATTCGCCACTCGGCATCGAGATAATACCCGGTTTCCAGGATTATTCGTGTTTTTATCCGCGTAGTGGCCGAGTCTCCGTCGATATTCAGTTCGGGCCTGTTGACGATGAATCGTTTCACGGGCCAGCGTTTCAGCGCCTCCCTTCCCCTTTTGATTATCTCTTCCTTTCCGAGGGTTTTTCTTCCGCGGGGCAGCGCCTGGCATTCAGGGTCGAAATACTCGACCGCCTCGTTCAGGCCGTCGGCCTCGATACTGCGAGCGAGTATCTTCAGGGCCGATGTAATCTGCTCGCGGTCAGTCTCGACCAGCCAGGACATCAGCCCGATCGCACCTGCCAGCACAGGCGTTACCAGCAAAGCCCGCTTCCATCTCTGCGTCCGCCGCCCTGTCCATATCGCAAACACCGCCCCCTCGGCCGCCGCAAGTACGATATAAACCGCAAGCGGAGTCTCGAAAAGTAAACGTTTCGCCATCTCCATGGTCGGGAATCCTATTCCAATACAATAAAGATTGCACAGAATTTTAGAAATTCGAGCCGGGCGCCGTGTCCACTGCGTTGGTAGCCACGTTTATTCGTAGCATGGTCGTCCCGACCATGATTAAAAGATTCCACATGCGAGACTTACCTGCCGGTAGGCAGACGCCCGCGCCACGGCGCCTGACTAACTGCTAAAGTTTCATTCCCGCCTGCTACGATAAGACACTGAAGAAGATACTCGTATGACAAAGGCGGATCGTGAAAAACTGTTGAAGATCGGTCAGGCCGCCAAGGCCGCCGGCGTCTCCGTTCAGACGCTCGAGTATTACATCATGCTCGGTCTGGTCAACCCAATCACCACACCCGGCTCGCGACGCCGGTCGTTCGACAAAGATACCGTCAAGCGGATAAAACTCATCCATGAACTCAACGAGACCGGTTACACCCTCCGCGAAATCCGCACGACCTGGCTTAAAGACAGATAACAATTGCCTCTTGCCTCTTGCCAATTGCCTCTTGCCTCCTACTATCCTGCCCGGCGGGCAATGCGTTCGAGAGCCGACTTCGCATCCTTTGTCAGCGGCGCTTCGGGAGCGCCGGCGGAGAGTTT
This sequence comes from Planctomycetales bacterium, assembly GCA_030673005.1. GTDB lineage: Bacteria > Planctomycetota > Phycisphaerae > SM23-33 > SM23-33 > DAOVFI01. Next base: position 1,495 of record DAOVFI010000168.1, on the reverse strand, counting down.
TTTCAGGACCAACCTGGCCTTGACCGTTCCGATTAACTCAAGAACCTGAACAGACCGGCAGAGACGGAGGGCTTCAGGCGTCTTCGGCATCGGGAACGAAACGGTCTTGAGCACCGATTCAAGGCGAATTTTCGCCTCCAGTGATGAAGGTTCCTTCAGCGCGGCCCGGACATCCGATTCGATCAACCTGCCCAGAGCGATAAGTTCCTTCGTGGCCCCGTCGCGAACGGCAAATTTATTGTCGTCCAGGTTGTCGATAAGCCGCTTTATTCGTGCGTGGTCTAAATGAACGGGTTTGAGATACTTCTCCAGCAAATCCACCGCCTTATCGCCGCCGCGGACGAGAATCCACATTATGGTGTATGCATCAGGTGTGGTATTCCCTGCAAGTTTCAGTTTGTCCCACAGTTCCGACGGTTTGCAGGCATCTATTTTTGACGGCCCAATCTTGCCGCTATCGACCAGGTGAACCCAGGGATCGGTGCTCCAGAGCAGGATTGTGGTGTCGGCCCCCGCCGACGCCAGCGTCCTGCCGTCGGGACTGAAGGCGACGGCGTTGACCGAAGCGGTATGCCCGCTGAAACTCTTGACCAGTTTTCCTGTGGCTGTCTCCCATACGCGGACGGCCTTATCTCTCCCGGCCGATGCGATGAGTTTGCCGTCTGGCGAAAATGCTACACTGTTGACGCCGCCCGGATGACGCATAATGTAGATCAGATTTCCATTCGTGGCGTCGGAGACGACAATCCGTCCGGAATGTCCGGCGGACAGAACGAACCTGCCGTTTGGGGAAAAATCGATCCGGGGAACGAATCCCCCCGGACCCGAGCAGCGAATTGACGACTTTCCGGGCGACAGCGGCATCGTCCAGATATGAACAACCGCCGAATCCGTCGCTGCCAGCGCCTTTCCGTCGCCGGAGAACGCCAGTTTGACGTTCCTGCCGATCTTGCCTTCCCACTTGCCGAAGCGCTTACCCGTAGCGGCGTCCCACAGGTACACCTTTCCATCATTAGCCCCGCCGGTGGCGATTGTCTTTCCGTCGGGAGAAACGGCTACCGAAGTAACGAATCGCGTGTGCGGGCCGAAGGATCGGATCGGCTTTCCCGTCTGTGCATCCCACATTTTCGCCGAATTCTCCGCCCCGCATGAGACGATCGCTTTGCCGTCCGGAAGCCACGCCAGGGCGTTTGGCCCCCTCGTCCCATGCGCCGGCCAATTGCGTATTTCGCGCCGCCGAAGGTCCTGAGCGGAGTCGAAGGGCTTCTGTACGTCCCATATTCGGATCGCGTTACCGATACCCGCCTTCGCTCCCAGGGCAGAGGAAACCGCGCCCGACGCCAGTCGCCGCCCGTCGGGCGAAAAGGCCAGGGCGTATATCTGGTCGGTGTGTCCGGCGAAGTTGTGGACCGATTTTCCGGTCTTTACGTTCCACAGGCCGACGGTCTTATCGGCCCGCAGTATTGCCAGCGTTTCGCCGTCGGGAGAAAACGCC
>DAOVFI010000470.1 GCA_030673005.1 Planctomycetales bacterium | reverse complement strand
GCGTTGTAGTGGTCGATGTTGGCGTGAGAGATGAAGACGGCCTCGGGACTCGGCAGACGCTTGGCGCGGAGGAAAGGGCGAAGTATCTGATTATAGGCGTCGGTCGGCGCGAGCGTGCCGGCGTCGAAGAGGTACGTCCTGCCGTCGGGCGCGTGCAGCAGCGTCATTGACCCGTGTGCGACGTCGAGCACGTGCAGCCGGCCGGCCGGCCCGGCGTGCCAGGCCGCCGGACGGGCCGGCAACTGCGTTACGACAATACCCGCAAGCAGTCCGACCGTCGCAACCGACGCCGCCGAAAAAACAATCCTCGACCTTCGCGCCGCTACCCAAAGCGCCGTAGCAAGATAGAACAACACGACACACCAGACCGGTATGGTGTACAGGTCGATACTCAATCCCGGCAGGTGTTCAAGCAGCATCACAACGCTTCTCATCCCCCCTGCCGCCCCTGCCGCCGCCGAACCGATTATCCATGCCAGGTTCGGCGTTACAAACGCAATCATCATGGAGAGGTAGGCCGGTATCAATACCGCCACCAGCAACGGAAGCAGCGGTATCGACAGCAGCGGCGCGTATGGGCAGAAAAGCCCGAAGTGATACGCCACCAGCGGCGCCGCCGAGACGTACGCCGCCAGCGACAGGCTCACCAGGCTTATAAATGAGTCCGCCCCGCGATAGTACAGCCAACGACGAAGACGCCGATCGCCGCCGAAGACCATCAGTCCCCGCCGCCGCAGCCACCGACCGAACAGCAGTCGTCGGATCGGTTTGTGCAGAACGATAATGCCGCAGACTATGCCGAAACTCAGTTGGAAGCCGGGTTGGAATAATTGCAGCGGGTCGATCAGCAGCAGGATAACAGCCGCCGCAGCCAGCGCGTTTGGCGACGAGGCTTCCCGGCCTGTGATAACCGCCACGGTGATAGCCCCGGCCATAATCGCCGCACGCAACAGCGGCGCGCGGGGTTCGGCCAGCAGAACGTATCCGAGAAGTATTATCAGCACGACCCAGGCGGCCCGGTTGGGCCGGAGAGCCATCAGGCGACAGACCCAGTACACGAAGCCGAGAAAAATCCCCAGGTGCAGCCCCGATATACTCAGGAAATGCGCTATCCCCGCATCGACCATTACCTGGTTAAGTTCCCGCAGGGCCGGGCTTCGCTCGCCCAGCACCAGCGCTTCGAGCAGGACGGCCTGGTCTTCCTGCCCGCAGGCGCTGAGATGCTCGCGGGCCAGCAGGCGAACGCGCCCCCAGAACCGGGAAAAAAGCCCCTCCGGAAAGCCCGACTGCACGCGGACGCCATCGGCGCCAGGGACGAAAAACCGCACAAATATGCCTTTGTTCCTCTCAGCGGCCTTCCAGTCATATTGTCCGGGGTTGCCGGGTGGTCTGAACCTTCGCAGCGAGCCGACCAGTTCGACCTGCTGCCCGCTCGATAAGTCCCAGGCCGGTTCGCCGACTGTTACGCGGACTGTGCCGCTCGTTTCGAGCCATTCGCCGTTCGTACTGCCGATGGTCTCCGCATCGAGCAGGAAAGACGTTCTGGCCGGCCGCCAGTAAGGCGTTCGAGGCCGCCGCAATCGCGGTTTCGATACGATCCGCCCGCGAATAGTCGCCAGGACCGAGCCTCTACCGGAAAAAGTAACGATGTGATCCGGCTGGATGTGATAGTACGCCAGGCTTACCCATCCCGCCGAGGTCAGCCCAACGGCAACTGCGATTGCTGCGGTTGTCAGTTCGCGAAGATGTTCCCGGCGGACTGTAAAAACTGCCGTCAGAAAAGCGGCAACTCCCGCCGCCATCCACACGCCGACCGGCAGCGCTGCATACCGCCCAACCAGTATTCCCGCCACCATCGCCACAGCCGCCGGTACAAGCGGAGAGCGCGGCGAGAAGATCCGCCGAGGCGCATTGGACTGTATCTCTTCCATGTCCTTATTGTGAGTTGCCGGCTGCCGATTGCCAATTGCGAAATCTATCGGCGCAAAGGGCTTTCGAGGGGAAATATCCGGTAACCGTTCAGACTCCTTGTTGGGCTTCGTAACAGGCACGCCTGCCCAAGAACAATCAGGCTGGTGGCCCCGGGGTGTAAACAGTGTGCGCCGCCCCGGTGACCAACCGGTGGCCCCCCCCAGTGACAGCCTAGTAGTTGTAAATGTCAGGGAAAAACGCAAAAAAAGCGCTG
>DAOVFI010000365.1 GCA_030673005.1 Planctomycetales bacterium | reverse complement strand
CCGGTCCTCACAAGATAGCGTAGCCTGCCCTTGCGGAAAAGCGCCCTGCTGGATATTCCGTTTCCGATGAAATCGACAACGTAAAGCCCTCGCTTCTTCAGCGACGGGAATTTGAAATTCCGCTTCACCCGCCGCAGGGACGCCTCGTCGTACTTGACGACTTTTTCGATGTTGGCGACCAGGCCGTCCAGGTTGATGTCAGTATCCACCTCCTTCATCCTGTCGCGGTAGTAATTGAAAGCGTTGACCTGATAGACCTTGACGATAAGCGTCTTTACGTTCTTGACGTGCAGGTCCAGGGCTACCGCTTCGTCGGCGGCGAAGGACTTCCCGTTAGTGTGGGCGAAGTCCAGGTCCACCCGCTCCTTGAGCTGCTTGTATTTGGCGGGGTCCAGCATGGAGGCCCACTTTTCCTGGTCGCCCAGGCCGTTGACGATCTTCGTCTCAGCGAAAAGTTCCTTCAGGTACGTGTCCCGAATGTACGGCTCGTATGGCTTGTAGGAGTCCTCTTTGACGAAGAAGTGCATGAGGTAGCTGCGGACGACCGGTTCGTCGCGGCCTATAACCGGCAGCATCGTCTGGGCGGTATAGTTGGCTCTCATGTTCACGGGGTGGCGCCTGCTCTCCAGCCGCTGCATGTATTTCGGGTTGATGTACACGACCCGCCGCGGAAGTTTGATGTAGGCCATGAAGAGCTTCTTGTCATAGACGCCGCGAGAGCGGTCGAAGAGAAGCCGCTGGTAGAGCACGTGCGCCTTGAGCGAGTTGTGCACGGGCGCGAGCCTGCTGACGAACGCCCACATGCGATCCAGATACGCCAGGCGTACCTTCGGATCGTTCAGCCAATCCTCGTCGGGATTGGGACGCAATTTGGTGAGGTACGTGTTGACGAATCTGGTTTTGTTCAGCAGGTCGCCTTTGAGTTCCAGGCACTTGTCAAGCTGGCTCAGCAGCAGCGCGCGGTGGATATTCATCGAGCCGAAGCCGCTGCTGTACTTGTGGTTCAGGTCCGCGACGATGATTTTCGGCAGGTTCGCCACGTCCGGCCTGGTGAGCCTCTTGAGGAGATGCCGGCGGCGGTCCGCGCCGATGTCCCTGGCGATTAACCACTCGAGAGCCGAGTTCTCAAACCCGTTCACTGTTCCGCGGTGGCGCGCCATCGCCCGGCCGGTGAGCGTGTCCCGGCTGATAAGGTTGGCCGCCAGGCGGGTGGGCAGCATGGTCTTGCGTCCCAGCCGCTCGCGCTGATGGTCAAAACGCAGATTCAGACGCTCCCTGAGGTATTTCAGCGTCGCCTGCGGGTCGTTTCGATAGTTCAGAAGCGATTGGCGGTTCTCGATCTCACGCATCAGGGGCGTGCGGGACCGGGTGCCGCGGCGTTTGATCCACAGTGCGAGCATATCGGTGAGTTTCTTTTCCTGCCCCGTATTCTGATAGTGCAGGCAGTGGTAGTAGTAATACTGCTCCGTGCCGGGGATGAGCTGCTTCAAGGCAGCCTGGCGGTCCTTTGCCAGGGAGAAATCCTCGATAAAGCCGATCTGACCGGCCCGGCAGACAGAAGCAGCCATTAAAACCGTCAAAATTACCAGGGTACGTCTCATCACAAGCTCCTTTCACAAACCCACCCGTATCCACAGACTTCACTCCCTGCAAGCCATCACGGGTTAGACTAATACACTATTACTTTGACGAACAAAATCGGTATCTGCTCCTGAAAAAATAAAAAAAACTTGCCCGAAATCCACAATGACGACACACACATCGCCGTCGCGGTCGAGGTGGCGCCGGTTCGCAAGACATCTATCAGTGACGTCGGGTCCTTTACGGGTTCGCTTCCGCCGAAATCGCAGTTCCTCGTAGCGCCGAAGATCGGAGGCCGATTGAAACAACTCATGGTCAATGTGGGCGATACCGTCAAGCGGGGTCAACTGATCGCCCGGCTTCTGCATTCAGCCAGGAGATTGACAGAGCTTGCCATTATGCGTAGCCTTCAGACATGGCAGATGAAAGGCTTATCCTTGTTGCATTGCAGAAGTTCGCTGACAGCGTAACCAGGAAAATGACCGCCATGGCTTCGGGCGAACCGGAAAACCAACTCCGCGCTCCGTTTGAGAACCTTATTCAGGATGTCGGAAAATCACTTGGTTTGAAGGTTGTCGCCAAGGGAGAATCAAAACTTCCCGACCGGCTCGGCAAACCAGACTATGCAATCCTGTCCGCCAAATTGCTGGCCGGTTTCACCGAATTGAAAGCGCCCGGTTTTGGCGCACGACCGGAGCGATTCCGTGGCCACAAAGCCGACGGGAAAGACACTCTGGGAAAAAGGATGATCGACGTTTCTCAAGAGGTATCATCGCCCCCGGCCGGGAACCTGTTGGGCCAATGAACGGACGAACACGAATAGACAACGGACCAGCACACAACAAGGCCGCCAAGACATTGCCGGCGAATCAGGAAGGAATGAATCGTTGACGGCGTATAGCAACGATTCCGAAGATGCGGGGCAATGGGCCGCAGGCAGCCGAAAGAATGCTTCATGGATCACTCACGGCAGCCTTTTCGGCGCCACGTGGCGCCTGGCGTTGCCGATGATCGCCACCGGACTGCTGCACGACTCGTTTTCCATTGCGGACCTGTTTTTCGTCGGTCGGCTGGGACCGGCGGCGATTTCCGCCGTAACCATCAGCGGTATAGCCGTGAGCATCCTTCTGATGCTCGGGCTTGGGATTACGATGGGCTGTACAGCCCTGGTTTCACAGGCTATTGGCGCAGGAAATCGTGATCGGGCGAGTATGGTTACCATTCAAAGCCTGCTGATGGCTGCCGTCCTGTCACTGATAACGGCGGCGGCGTTTCCATTCGCCTCGTCATGCCTGAAGATTCTCGGCGCCGGTCCCGAGGTGGTAAAGGTAGGAACGTCATACCTTCAGGTTGCCCTTATTGGCTCGTTCACCATGTACCTGAGCATCACCTTCGCCGCCGTTTTGCGGGGGGCGGGAGACGCCGTTACGCCTA
>DAOVFI010000736.1 GCA_030673005.1 Planctomycetales bacterium | reverse complement strand
AGCGCCGCCAAGCCCGATCATGGAAACGATGAATTGCCAGGCGAAGATGGCGCTGAAGAAAATGGCTGCTCCATAGAACCATTGCGTTACGGCTTCCAGATTTTGCCACCATTCAAACATAATCGTGCTCCTTCAATCCGCCTCTGCGAACAGTCCCTGCTCGCAGGCGAAGACAAACGCCTCGCCGTACCGTTTCAATCTCTGCCACTGCGAGCGGATCCGCCGCGATTCGGCTTCGTCCACTTCTCCGTCGTCGGTAATGGCGTCGGAGAGTACGCGGAGCAACTTCGAGAAATCCTCGATGATCCGCTGCGTATTGGCGATGTATTCGGCGTCAATGCGGACGCCGCTGACCTCGGGGTTGCGTACGAAAAACCCGCCCGCCCGTTCGCACAGCCACTGCACCACGTCCGCGTCGCCGGTGCTCTCCAGCAGTGCGACGACCCGGTCAAGCGGATTCCTCGCACCGCTCGGCTCGATCACAGAATCATCGCCGGGCGACGGCTGGCACCACTTATAGACCAGCGACGTAGAAACCTTCATGTCGCCGGCCACCTTCTTGGCGCCGACCTTTTCGATCGCATTGTGCAGGACCTCATGGGAATCCATTTCTTGCGTCCCGTTTCTACTTACCTCAAGATATAACAACAACCGATTTTGAGTCCATTATAAAATGATACGATTATTGGAACGGGTGGCACAGGTTTGCAACCTGTGTTTGGTGGCCTCGGTTTGGAACGGGTGGCACAGGTTTGCACCCTGTGCCCGACAGAGGTGAATCGGCATGTCGATTGAAAGTGTCGTTCAATTCCGTGTCCGTTACAGCGAGACCGACCAAATGGGCACGTATTTCAATTCGCGTGCGCTGGACTGGTTCGAGTGCGGGCGGACGGAGTTTTTGAGGCAGACAGGCACGCCGTACGTCGAGATGGAGGATCGCGGCGTGTTGCTGCCGGTGGTCGAGGCGTACGTCAAATATGAAGGGCGGGCGCGTTACGACGACCTGCTGGAGATGACCACCACAGGCCGGCTGGTAGGCAAGGCGCGAATACGCTGCGACGTAAAGATCGTCCACGCCGCCGCCGGCGCGCCCGTAGCCG
>DAOVFI010000214.1 GCA_030673005.1 Planctomycetales bacterium | reverse complement strand
ATAATAGCTGAGTGCCTGGTGGACTCGAAGTTGAAAGCAATGGCTCAAAAGAATAAAGACGGATTATCTCAGGTTTTGCTGTGTTTGCTGCAGCACCAAGAGCTGTTGTCCCTGCAAGAACTGCAACTAAGCCTTTTCTCTTGCCAATTCCTCTTAATACTCCTATAGCTGTATCTTTTACTCTTCCTTTTACTGAATGATAAAACTCTTTGAATCTCATGGTGGTGCCTCCGGCTGTAAAATCCTCATTGACGGGATAATCCTAAACTTACCGCGTTGTGATTATTATACTGGTATTTAGCGAAATCGTCAAGTGGAAAAAGGGCTCGGGGGCTCGGTAGTGGGATGGTCATCACCAAGTCCATATGGTCTAAAGAGCATCGTAATAGCAATCAGATTCGTTAGGTATCCGACTGCCCCAGCCAAGAGCACCGGCAAAAAATACGCTAGCACCCAAGAAGGTGGAGATCCCCCGCTACCCCGGACGATCAGAAACACGATCAGAATAACAAGGGAAAAGAGAGATAGACTCATGCAGATAACTTCTGCTATTGCCCATCCGGCTTCTTCCCGCCGCCGGATACGGGCAAGGCGATCTACGTACCATGCTACCGCATACTTCGGAATTCTGAGTAATCGCATTATCTACCCTTTATCACTCGAAATAGGCCCATTTCATCCCCTAGCATCCGATGAAACTCATGTATCACTATAAGCCACATCTGTCAAGATAAATCAATAGTCTGCCCCCTAGTAGAATCGCCGGGACTCCGCTGCGCTACGTCCCGGCCTACCTTTACGCCGCCAGGGATGGGTTCAGGTGCGCGGGGGTTGGTTCGGCGCCGCGGCGGAGGCGGTTGGCTAGAACCGCCTCGACTACCAGCAGTAATATCACGACGGCCAGCAGGCGGTCCCAGAGGTTGTCTCCGGCGGCTGCATCGGCGGCGGCGGCGTGGACCTCATCGAGCGTCTTTCCGAAATAGACGTCCGGCGGTTTAAGACCGGCCCGCTCAGCCGACTGCTTAATCTCGCCGGCCAGCGCCGTCGGGGCAATACCTACCAGATCGCTTTCAGCGCCGTCGGGATTGACGGCGAACGCGCCGGCCAGGTCCCCGGGCCGGCCTGGCCGACCGGCGGAAACCACCTTCCACCGATAGATGCCGGGCTGGTCCGTTTTGGCGAACGAAGCGACAGGCCCGGCAGGACCAGTTCCCAGCGTCAGGACCTCGATCGTCCCGTCCGGCATCGTAACATTGACGGCGGATTTGCCGGTCAGTTCCGCCCGCGGCCTGATTTTCACGACGTCCCCCGCGACGAAGTTGTTGTCGCCGCCGAGCCGTTCACCGGCGGTAAAACAGATACGCATCATCATCGGCAGGAACAGGGCCGACGTGGCGAAGTTGTTCCACTCCCTGCTGGCGGTGGTCGCCGACAACACCATCCGCCCGGACCCGAAATTCCGCTCTGATATAATCGGCTCGCCCGCCGGCGTCGAAAGAATCGTCTCATGGTCGCCCGGCCCGCCCTCCAGTCGGTAGTATCGCTGGATGATGACTTCGGGGTAGTCGGCGGGCGTTTCGTACAGTCCGGCGAGGTACTTGTGGCGAAGATTCCTGACGGCGGTAACGGCGCGTGCGTCCAGGCCGACCTGCCCTACCGCCTTTCCGATCCGCCCCGGCAGTACGCCAGCGAAACGCTCGTTATAGTTTTTCGCCTTCGCAGCCGGCCCCAGGAAAAACACAGCCGACCCGCCGCCGCGAATGAAATCGATAACGGCCTGGGCCTGTTCGACTGTAAAGGACGGCACGTCGGCGAAAAAAACCGCCTGCGCGCCGGCAAGCGATTTGGCGCCGAACCGCCCGGCAGAGAGCGTTTTGGTCTTAATAGACCATGCCCGGGCCGATTCCAGCCCAACCTGCAACATCCAGGCCGGATCGTACGCGCCGCCGACAACGCCCCCGCCGCTGACAAGCACAGCGCGGATATGCCCGCTGATTTCGAGACTGAACCGGCGGACGTTGTCGATGCCGAGGTCGTCGGCTTCGCTGACGGCGACCTGCCCGACGTGAACGCCCGGCGAGTCGAAGCAATGGCGAAACTCCACAGTCGTCCTTGTCGGCCCGTCCTCGCCAAAGGCCGGAAGTATCTTCCGCACCCGCTCGCCGACGTCCCGACCATCGACCTGGAGCCAGACGTGAACCTCCTTGTCCGTCGGCGAGGAGTTAATCAGCGCGGCGGTGAATTTCACGTCGCGCCCGACGATGCGGCTGCCGCTTATCCGCAGGTCCTCGATACCCACGTTTACCGCCTCGGCGTCCGAGCAATCGACCAGCATCAGCGGTATCCCGGCTTCGGCGATCTCGGCCAGTTCGGCCAGATATCGGAAACTTATCCGCTGCAAGTCGGAGAAGACATAGATCGCCTTCTGCGGGGCGGACTGGTCTTCCAGCAGCGAGACGGCCTTTCTGACGTGCTCGGCGATCGCGGCGCGTCCGGAGGCGAGGCTCGATTCGGAAAGCCGCCGGCGGGGGACTTCCAGGTCGCTCCGCAGGGCGTCGGGCTTTCCCGCCGAATTTGTCAGTATCACGGCGGCGGCGCCGGGCTTGGACTGCCCGCCGAGCAGTTTTCCAGCCTCGCGCCTGGCGCGGTCGAAGCGCGACTCGCCGCCCCGGCGAACGCCCATCGACCAGGAGTTATCGACGATAATCACGGCTGCGAATCGCTTGTCCGCCCAGAAGCCCGCAGTCGAACGCAGCACAGGCTCCGCCACCGCAAGCGCCAGCGCCGCCAGAAGCGCCGAGCGTATCAGCAGCAGCAGCCAATGCTCCAGCCGCCGACGACGGGCGGTCTTCTCCATGCCCATCTTCAGGAACCGCAGCGTCGGGAAATACACCTGCGGCGCGCGCACCGACGCCAGCAGGTGCAGCACCACCGGTATCGCCGCCGCCGCCAGACCCAGCAGCAACAACGGCGTTACGAATGTCAGCGCCAATGTCATCGCCGCACCAGTCGCTTTCTCCGGGCGAGGTAATTCAGCAGCATCAGGTCGTAAGGCTGGTCGGTCGCCGCAACGATGTACTCGATGCTCCGGTCGCTGCACTCCTTTCGGTACCGCTCGATAAAGGCGTTGACCTCGTCGCGGTACGACCGGCGAAGCAGGCGCGGGTCGGCCTGAATTTTCTCGCCCGTCTCCATGTCAACGAAATTCATCATCTTCTTGAACGGGAAATCCAGTTCCGTCCGGTCGAACAGGTGGAACAGTATTAGTTGGTGTTTCTTGTAGCAGAAGTGCTGAAGAGACCGCATGACTTCGGCCGGGTCGTCGTAGAGGTCGGAAATGACGATTATCAATCCGCGTTTGGCGATCCTTTCGGCCAGTTCGTGGAAGGTTCCGGCTATGGCGGTCTGTTTTCCGGGTTTGAGTCTTTCCAGTCCGGTGAAGAGCCGGTCCAGGTGCGCCGGAGTCGAGGACGGCGGCAGGTGCATGCGTATCTTCCTGTCGAAGGCGACCATCCCCACCGTGTCCTGCTGGCGACACATCAGGTACGCCAGGCACGCAGCCAGGAAGCAGCCGTACTGGTGCTTGGTGATTTCGCCGCTGTAGCGGTAATTCATCGAGCCGGAGATATCCAGCAGGATGTAGGCCCGCAGGTTGGTCTCCTGCTCGTACTGCTTTATGTAGTAGCGGTCGGTCCTGCCCCACGCGACCCAGTCCAGATGCCGCAGGTCGTCGCCGGGCGAATACTCGCGCTGACCGGAGAACTCCACCGAAAAACCCTTGTGCGGACTGCGATGCAGGCCGGAGATGAAACCCTCAACCACCTGACGGGCCAATAAATTCAGATTGGCCAACTTCGCCAGGCGCTCAGGCTCAAAATATTGATACGGAGACTTCGCCATGTCCTTACCAGCCGTAGGCCGGGACGAAGCCGTAGGCCGGAACGAAGCGAAGCGAAGTTCCGGCGAACCAATGAGAATTGCCGGGACTACGTTTCACTTCGTCCCGACCTACCTACTTCGTCCCGACCTACCTACTAATATTTTTATCCCTTGTATCCCTTGTATCCCTGCTGATTTTTCTCATGAACACCAGCGGCATTTTCCCATAATCGCGCTTATCACGCACGTATAAACAATTAAACGCACAGCGCAGGCGAATGTTTCGTCGAAAGACGGTGGCGAACATGCCGGGAAACAGGTCCTTCTTTTTTCAATGATGACAACCGGGATTTCCGCTATCATCTACGACCGTGGCGATGGGTCGGGTTTATTCATAGGAAACCCTGGTCTCCTGCTCGCTTATGTTGTCCGTCAAAGGAGAATAAGATAGATGAACAAAACATTGATACACTGTGCGGCGCTGCTTATCAGCGGCATTATGTCGGTAGCAACCGTCGCGTCGTCAGGCCCCGGGAAGGAAAAACCGCCCATGTCTAAACAGGAAACCATCACGGTCCGGTTTAAGCAGACTGACAAGGTCTTTGCCAATCCGGGAAAAGGTTGGATGGCCTTCAAGCGGATGCCGCCCCGTGAGCCACGGCTTCCGTATGCGGTTGCGTACTTCCGCCTGAACTGGGGCGAAATCGAGCCGGCCGAAGGCAAATACGAATGGGCGCTGATCGACGACCCCATTAAGGCGTGGTCGAAGCAGGGCGCACGCGTCGCATTTCGCATCATGACCGCCAACGCGCATACCAAGGGATACTACTGTTCGCCGAAATGGCTTTTCGATGCCGGGTGCAAGTCTTACGAATATGTCCGCGGCGGTCCGGACACCATGGCCGGGGGCAAGCGCATCAAACGCATCGAACCGGACTACGGCGATCCGATCTACCTGAAAAAGCACAGCGCGTTCATCAAGGCGCTCGCCAAGCGCTACGACGGGCATGCAGGAGTCGAGTTTATCGACATCGGCTCATACGGTATCTGGGGCGAATGGCACACCAAGCACGACAAGGGCTGGACGGTGAAGAAGC
>DAOVFI010000566.1 GCA_030673005.1 Planctomycetales bacterium | reverse complement strand
TAGAAGTCGGCGACGTAGCGGGCGAAGTTGGCGCGCTGGCGAGCCGCGACGGCGGCGAGCGTGGGGTCAACGAGCGACGGCTGACACCGCGCGTCGTAAGCGAGTTTCCGACTTCGGGAAAGAACCACGTCCCATGATAGCGAATCAATTTCCGTTGTCAATCGGCAGGCGGACGGGCGAGTCCATCGAACGCGACGAAGTCGTAGCCCGGTTTGCCGGTGCTTTTTCTAACGTACCTCCGCGTCCGTTGGCAGACTTCGTAGCCTTCGGCGCTGCCTTCGTCGTTGGTGTTGCCTTCGACGGTTCGGAACGTCTCGGTCCCGGCTCGGCGAACGATACCGGTATGTCTCCAGCCGGTTTCCCCGCCTTTCTGGAGGAAGATGGCACCTGGCGAGGGTTTCTTTCCGGCCGCGACTTCGGCCCCGGTGAGCAGAATTCCCTTGCGCTTTGCGTTACGCCGGAGTTGGCTGGTTGAATAGGTGACTGCAAACGGAAGTGAAACTTCCATGGACTTGCAGGCCTGTCTGATGATGAAGCAGACGAATCCAGCACACCACGCCCACGACTTGCCTTCATGGCCGTTCATGTACAGGCGTACCCACGGACCGCGGTTCTGTCCGCCGATCTCGCGAGGATGCTGTTTCAGGTGCTGCCGGGCGTAGTCGGCTACGGCCCGGCCGAGCTTCCGACGACTACGGCGAAGGGGCTTTAGTGCCCTGGCCATCGGCCGGCTCAGCGCGGCAAAAGTCCGCTTGCTAACGATACCATTGGGGGGCAACCTTTTCTTTGCCTGGAACTGCCTGACTGCTTTGCCGGTGGCGGGTCCGAAGTCTCCATCGATGGCCACGCCGAACCCTTGAAGACAGAGCCATTCCTGAATGAGCTTTACCGATTTTCCTTCGCTGCTTTGTGAAACAGGCGGGTGGGCGAACCTTTGGCTAAGGCGACGCTCCGTTCAGCCCGCCCGCCTGAAGGCCGAGATGCAGACGTGCCCGAAACGCACGAGGGGAGAGTTGTTGGTGAGTGACTTCGCCGGACGGCGCGTTCGGGGCATGAAACAAGATAGCGCCCGAGGGACCGAAGTCAACGACAGAGCTAGGCAGCGACAGAACGGCCGCGGCGAAGGATGCGCGAGGGAGACTGACGGAGCAGCGCCGAACCGAGATCGGCGAACCCGGGACACGGCCGATAGAGGTCCGCACCGCGCGGAAAGGCGAGGGAGTACGCCACGACGAACCGGCAGCCGTCGAGAGACCCGGGGACCCGCGAGTGGAAATCGACAATCCAGCCGGACGGACCAGCACAGACAAGAGCGAGAGAACGGGGAGCGACAGAGCGGAAAGCCATATCAGCCATCCGGCAATGATACAGAAAAACCCCGCAAAGTCAAGCGGGGCAAGGGCGGGCGCGATATTCGCTAACCGATAATCGACCCGGGCACCCCGCAGCCTCAAAGGCCAACCGCTCAGAATCGCGCCTGCGGGCCGACCGGGGGGCGGGGCTGTAGTCGGGGTCGCAGATAGAGGGGTAAGACTGGCCAGTCAGGGATAGCACCAGCAGGAAAGGCGATAAGTCCAGGGTCAGGACAGGAACTGCACCAGGTTTTGAGTTGGATGTGTTCCATGCTTCGGTTTGGTTCGGCTCCGGAGACCGAAAGGGATTGTATCAGGCCGAACCGGCGAAGCCGGGCCGTCAGGCCGTCCTCGGCCTGTGCCGGAAAGTCT
>DAOVFI010000398.1 GCA_030673005.1 Planctomycetales bacterium | reverse complement strand
AGGAACCTCTCCTCCTTCGCATCGTCGGCATCGGCGCCGGCGACCTGAACGGCCCCGGGGATCAGCTTCTCCAGCAGGTCGCCCTCGGCGTTCAGGTGGCACCACGCTATGCAGGGCGACCGCCCGGCGACCATCTCCGCCACCTTCTTGCAACGAACGTCTATCGTGTTCCTCCGCTCCGCCCGCTGCTCGTTCAAAGTACGGGCCAACCGCAGACCGAACCCGTCCCTGGAACGCTCGTTGTCTACCTTCACTTGATTCACGATCAGCGGCGGCAGCGCGAAATCATCATCCTTGAATCCCAGATCGGACGGCATCCGGACCGCCCTGGCCCACGAGCAGACCCAGCGCCAGAACGCCCGCTCGGAGTGTCGTTTTATGTGCCACTTCGATCCGAACCAGATCGGATGAAGCGAATCCTCATCGTTCTTGAAGAACATCCCCAGCATGTCCATCCGGCCCATCTGCCCCAGGGCCTCCGACGACGTGCCCAGCTCGATGTAATCGTTCGGCGACGGCGTGGCCGTGCAAAGCAACCGATAGTCCACCCGCCTGAGAAACTCCGTGACGCCCCGCTGCCGCTTCGACGTGAAGTGCTTGATGGCGCTGGACTCGTCGCACACGACCCCGGCGAAGTCCGACGGGTCGAAGTAGTGAAGCCGCTCGTAGTTCGTCACGACGATCTTCGCCGAGCCGAAATCGCCCTCGCGGGACCGCCGGCACTCTATCCCGAACTTCTCGCCCTCCCGGGCCGTCTGGGCCGAAACGGCCAGCGGCGTCAGGATCAAGACCGGCCGGTTCGTCTTCCTCGTCACGTTGTCGGCCCAAACGAGCTGGATCGGCGTCTTGCCGAGTCCGCAGCTGGCGAACACAGCCGCCCGACCCTTCCGGACCGACCAATCGACCAGCTCCCTCTGAAAGTCGAACAGGAAGTCCGGCACCGACAGCGGCGCGAAGCCGCGGGAGTTCTCCTTCTGCCGCTTCGACTTCAGGAAATCGGCGTAGTCGCTCACGGTTCCACGCTCCTCATCTCGTGCCAGTTGGTCTCCGACATCTTCGCATCGACCGACAGCGGCACGACCAGCCAGGGCCAGGCCCGCCGAACGTCCACGGTCATCACGCGGACGACCTTCGCCAACACATCATCCAATTCGTCCTTGCATACATCCAACACCAAGCTGTCGTGAATCTGCCCGGTTATCATCGACCGCATCTTCTTCGCCCGTAATTTTTTCATCATATTTATGAGACTCCACAGCAAGCAGTGAAAGGCCGGCCCTTGGATCGGAAAGTTCATCAACTGCTTGCGGTTCCAGACGCCGGCGACGCGGAAGCCGGTCATCGTCGGGAACCAGCCCCGCCGCCGATACTTCGACCACCACTCCTCCTTCTTCCGGCTCCAGGTCGGGAACATCCGGTTGAACCGCTCCTCGACACCCTTGACGTGCCGCTCGAAGTTCGCCGCCGTGACACCCTTCGACCGCAGGTGCTCCTTCAGCGGCACGCCGTCCCGCGTCGTCAGCTTGGCCGAGTCGATCACGCTCCAGAGGTTCGCCGCGCAGTTGACGTACCAACTTCCGTACAGCTCCGGAAACACGAACTGGTTCTTGGCAAAGAAGCGGACGGCGCCGGTCACCTGCGAGCGGTTCATCGCGTAGCACTCGGCGGCCATGTCCCGGTGGATGTCCAGGGCCGGGTCGCTAGCATACTCGATCATTTTTTCGTCCCTCCAGTGGCACGCCGCCACGCGAAACTCCAGAGCAGAATAATCCACTTCGACCAGCACGCGGCCGTCGCGCGGGACGAAGCAGCTGCGGACCGCCCGCCCGATCAGCTTGTCCCTGACCGGCTGGTTTTGAAAGTTTGGTTTGTCTGATGAACTTCTGAACGACGTGACCAGATGCAGGTTGAACGACGGCCGCAGGAACCCATCGACCACCTCCCGCCGGATTCCCCGCAGGTTGGTCGACAACATCTTCTTGTACTTCTCGACCATCAGGTAGTGCCGCACGAACGGCAGGTCGACGCCCGACAGCGCATCGCCATCCATCTTCGCCTTGCCCTTGTCGGTGACGGCATCGATCTTGTAGGCCATCTCGCCGAACAGAATCTTCCCCAACTGATGGCGGCTGCCGATCTTCGCCCGGTCGCCGAACCGCCGGCGCCAGAGCCGCCAGACCTCATCCCGCTTCAGGCGTTCGGTCATCCGTTCGATCTTCGCGGCGGTCTTCTCTATGGTCCGGTCCAGCCGGGGCACGTCGATCCGCATCCCGTCGGCCTCGACCTGCGACAGGGCCAAAACGCCTTCGTGGAAAAGATCGTACGCTTGCTTCGTAACAGGCTTCATTATTCTTCATCCTCGCTTTCTTCATCCATCACATCCATCCAGTTTTCACGAAAAACGTTCTTGGCCTCTTCCAAAATCCCCAACTGCTCGTAGAACGTACCACCGGACCAAACGGGAACGGCGGACGCGATTCGACAGGCAGCGTTCAACCTTTCCTCTTCCGGCAGGCGGCGAAACAAACATTCAATCAACGTGATTTCCTTTTCAACTTCCTCCCACGAAGCATCCTCCATCATAGAAACTCCTTCATTTGAATTTCTGCGATTTTATAAGCAAGCAGGGAATCGAGTCCGTTGTACAACAGAAGCTCGCCCAGATCGATCTCGTCGATCCGGTTCTGCCGGTTGCCCGACTCCGCCTTCAAATACGGGGC
>DAOVFI010000284.1 GCA_030673005.1 Planctomycetales bacterium | reverse complement strand
CGGGCACGTCAGCGTCATAACGGGCTGGCGGGTGTACGAGCCGGTCGTCGCCGAGTTCCATCGGCCTTGCGTGGTGGCCGGCTTTGACGATGAACAGATTCTCGCCGGAATCTGCGAGATACTCCGGCAACTCGTTGGTGGAACAGGTTTGGAACCTGTTCGTAAAGACACGGGTTTCAAACCTGTGCCACGGGCGTGCAGCGTCTATCCACCCGTCAGCGCCGAAGGAAATCAGGAGGCGCAACGGGTCATCGAAGAGACATTCGACGTCGCCGATGCGTCCTGGCGTGCGCTGGGCGTGATACCGTCCAGCGGGCTGGTACTGAAGGACGAATTCGCCGAATTCGACGCCGCCAGGCGGTTCGACCTGCCGGAGTTTAAGACCCTCGAACCGCCCGGCTGTCGATGCGGAGACGTAATCACAGGCAGGTGCCTGCCGACGGACTGCCCACTGTTCGGAAACCGCTGCACGCCGCGCGAACCGGTCGGACCGTGCATGGTCTCCTCGGAAGGCTCCTGCGCTGCTTATAAAAAATACGGTTGGGTGGCACGGTCAAGCCGAACGAAGTGAGGCTTGGCCGTGATGAGCGCCGAACACGGCCAAGTGAGCCAAGGTCTTCCGACCTTGACTCACTTGACCGTGCCACCCTGTAATTGGTTTTTATACGGCTATCTGGAACTTCAGACCGCCAGCGACGGATGGCACAGGTTGCTTGAAACCTGTGTTTATCCACAAGCAGGAAGCAACCGGGAATAATTGATGAGCCAGTCGGGAAAGATATTACTCGCCCACGGCGGGGGCGGACAGTTGACCGCCGAGTTGATCGCCGAGGTTATTTTGCCCGCCATCGGTGGGCAGGATGCTTCATCACTGAATGATGCGGCGGCGGTCGCGATTGGCGAAAGCGGTTGGGTCGTCTTTACCACCGACAGTTACATCGTCCAGCCGCTGGAATTTCCCGGCGGCGACATCGGCAAATTGAGCGTCTGCGGGACGATTAACGACTTGGCCGTCTCGGGCGCCAAGCCGGTGGCGCTGAGCATGGCGCTGGTGCTGGAAGAGGGGCTTCAGATCGAGACGCTTCGTCGCATATTGACCTCTGCCGGTCGGGCGGCGGGCGATGCCGGCGTAACAATAGTTACCGGCGATACCAAGGTAATCGAGCGCGGCAGGGGTGAGCCGGGTATTACAATCAACACCGCCGGCGTGGGCGCGCCGCTGACAGGCGCCGATCTTGGCTTCGAGCGCGTCGAAGAAAGCGACGCCGTCCTGCTGAGCGGGCCGCTTGGCCAACACGGACTGGCAGTAATGGCTCGGCGGGAGGGGCTGGGAGTGGCAGCATCGCTTCAAAGCGACTGCGCAGCCATCCACGGGCTTACCGCTGACTTAATTGAGACCTTCGGCGTAAAAGTAAAGTGGATGCGCGACCCGACTCGCGGCGGACTGGCTGCCACATTGGCTGAATTGTCGTCGGCGACCGGACGAAATATCGAAATCAGCGAGCCGACCATACCGGTAGATCCGACCGCCTTGGCGGTCGCCGAGATGCTCGGGCTGGACCTGCTAAACGTTGCCAACGAAGGCAAACTGGTCGCGGTAGTCGCCGCAGACGCCGCCGAAAACGCTGTCGGCGCCCTCGCCAGGCACGAAATCGCTCGCCCCGCAGCCGTTATCGGCGAGGTCGGTCCCGTCGCCGACGTGCCCCTGGTGGAAATGGTCACCCGCGCCGGCGGCAGGCGAATCGTCCAGATGCCATACGGGGCGGACCTGCCGAGAATCTGCTAAACCGGCTTCTCGAACACCTTCGGTTTTACCGGCTTATTGGTTCTTAAAGATTCCATTATGGCAAAGGCAATGGCAGAGGCGTTGGCGCCGTCGTACACGTCAATGGCCGGCGGCGTTCTTTCTATAACCGAATCCAGCAGGTCCTTCACCATAGGCTCGAAGGGATGGCCCGGATAGTCAATATCGATACTGAGCGCCTCCTGCTCATTGGTGGAATAGTAGAACTTGTTGCCGACGAAACTGCCTTCGGTGCCCATTACCTGAAGATCGGCGTAATATTTCAAAATACAGCCGAAGGATGCGTGGATTTTTCCTATCGCCCCCTTTCTGAATTTGATTAAAGCAATAATGCTGTCGTGAAAAGGGTAATCCTCTTCGCAGAAGGCCTTCTTACTTCCATAGGCGAATACTTCCTCGGCTTCGTCATTCAACATCCATCGGAAACAATCAATGGCATGGCAGCCGCCGCCGGTGATGGGCGTGTGGTTTTCGCCCTTATCCGACCGCCATTCGCAGGTCAGAATACCTTCGGCGTCCAGGTTATGCAGATATTCCCTCTGGATATAGAAGGGTTCTCCCAGCATGCCCTTGTCCACCTGGCGCTTCACCAACTTGTAAATCGGGTTGTACCTTAGAATATAATTGACCATCAATATTCTGCCGGTTTCCTCGACTGTCCTTACCATTCTCTCAAGGTCTGCCACGCTGGTCGCCATCGGCTTTTCCACGAAGACGTCTTTGCCTGCTTCAAGGGCGGCCAGGGAGATCGGGGCGTGGAATTGGTCGTTGGTCCTGACAACCACGAGATCAAGGTCTTTTAGTTCGAGCATCTCTTCGTAATTCCTGAACCGGTGGGGCACTTTTTTTTCATCAGCGACTGTCTTTGCTCGCTGCTCGATTATGTCGCAAAGGGCAATAACTTCCGCTTTCCCGCTTTCTCTGAAAGTGTCTATGAACGTCTTTCCACCCCGCACGCCCACTATGCCTACATTTATTTTCATATCCTTTTTCTGCTTCATTTGTCTGTTCCTTTATAACCGTTCAGGCCTATGCCGAAAAAAAGAGCAAGTCAGGCACACATAGTATTTATCACTCCGGCTGTTTGGAGTGATAAATACTATTCCCGCGCGGACGTACGCTGCGAAGGAGAAATGAAAATACAATTCCGACAGACCTGCCTGCCGGTCTTCGACCCTGCCTTCGGCTCTGAGGCTCAGGCTCGAAGAGAGGCTCAGACCCGAAGGGCAGGCGGGTGAATTGTTTTTTCATTTCGTGTGCCTGACTTGCTCTTTTTTTCGGCAATCATCAGCAAAGGCGTGAACAGTTACGATCCTTTTTTGATGGAGATCATTTGTTTTAGAGCAATGCGTGCGTCGGCGGCGACGTCTTCGGGAACGCCGATGCGGTTGACGATTCGCCCTTCGACGAGATTGTCCAAAACCCACAGCAGGGCCGGCGGGCCTATCCGCGACATTGACGTGCAGACCGCCGGTTCGTCCGACAGCAGGCGGACGTACTTGTCCGGGTTATCGGCGGCCAGGCGGCGAACCATGTTGACCTCCGTGCCGACGGCCCAACTGCTGCGGGGGGGTGAATCGGCTACCGCCAGAAGTATCTGCTCGGTCGAGCCTGCAAGGTCCGCCGCGGCCACTACCTCGTGGGGACACTCCGGATGGACGATGATCCTGATTCCATGCCTGTCCTTTCGGACACGCTCGATCTGCTCGACGGTGAAAACCTGGTGCACGTAGCAGAAACCTTTCCAGAGGATGAAGGTCGCATTGCGGATTTGCTCGTCGGAAAGACCGCCGCCCTCGGCGGCTGGGTCGTACATCACGCAGTCGCCGGGTTCGTATCCCATTGCTATGGCCGTATTTCGTGCGAGGTGCTGGTCTGGGGCGGCGAGGATTTTCCCGCCGCCGGCGCCGCCGGCGTCTTTCGGGCGAAGCGCCCACTCGAAGACGTCGCGGGCGTTTGAGGATGTGCCGCACGCCCCGCCGGCGCGACCCGTGGCGGCCTTTACTGCCGCCGTGGAGTTGACGTAGGTAATCGGCACGACGGCCGAATCGCAGCCGCCAGCCCGGGCGATCCGC
This sequence comes from Planctomycetales bacterium, assembly GCA_030673005.1. Classification (GTDB taxonomy): domain Bacteria; phylum Planctomycetota; class Phycisphaerae; order SM23-33; family SM23-33; genus DAOVFI01. The sequence goes on along the minus strand of DAOVFI010000284.1, from coordinate 67 downwards.
TCCAGCGCCGCCGCCACGTCGTCTGCCTCGGCCATATCCGCCATCTCGCAGCCGGCCGACAAGTCAG
>DAOVFI010000428.1 GCA_030673005.1 Planctomycetales bacterium | reverse complement strand
GGAGTGATAAATACTATGTGTGGAAAGACTCGCTCTTTTCTTGAAGCATACGGCTGAACTCTTACCTACAGGACAACCCGCTGGCAGCCCATAAAGCGATAAACGCGCTTTTTGCCGACCAATAATGGTTCAAGGGTATATTTCCCACCCGTAGGACAAAGCCTGTGAGTTATTGTGGTTGAATGAAAATCTTTACAGAATTTCGAGAAATCGAACGTTAGTGGTACGGAGATATTTTATTAAATATACCGGATCAGAAAGGGAGATTATGACGCTTCGCATTGCTTTTGCGGGATTTCAGCACGGGCATGCTTTTGACATGTATGAGACCGCCGGGCGGCGCCGCGATGTCGAGATAGTGGCCGCCTGCGATGAGGACGCCGCCACGCGGGAGAAACTGGAATCGGGCGGGAAGGTGAACCTGACCCACGCCGATTATGACGAGATGTGGCGGCAGGCGGATTTCGACGCCCTGGCGGTATGCGAATGCTTTGGCCGGCGGGGCGAGATCACCATCCGCGCACTTTCCGCCGGCAAGCACGTCATCTCCGACAAGCCCATCTGCACGAAAATCGAAGAACTCGACAGGATCGCCGAACTTGCCGACGATGAAGGTCTGTCCGTCGGCTGTCAACTGCCGATAATGCGGGAGTCAGGCAATTTCCTTGCCCTGCGGGAGGTGATCCGCTCCGGTCGTATCGGCGAGGTGCACACTGTTAACTTTACCGGCCAGCATCCGCTTTCACTCGGCGCTCGTCCGCGATGGTATTTCAGGCCGGGCCTGCACGGCGGGACGATAAACGACCTGGCCGTCCACGCACTCGACGGGATACCGTTCGTAACCGGTCGGCGAATCGTCTCGATCGTCGCCGCCCGCGCGTGGAACGCCCGCGTGTCCGATCCGGACTGGTTCCAGGACGGCGCCCAGTTGATGCTGCGTCTGGACAACGACGGCGGAGTTACCGGCGACGTGTCTTACCTGACGCCGGACAACTTCGCTTACAATGTCCCGTGCTACTGGCGGATGACGGTTCACGGCGGCGACGGCCTGGCCGAGACCTCCGAAAAGGATGACGGCGTAATGCTTTATTCGCCCGAATCGGATGCGCCGCAGAAAATCCCACCTGCCAAGCCACGCAAGGGGAAATACATGGAGGATTTCGTGAACGAAATCCAGGGCCAGGGCGGTGACGATTCGATTACGACGGCGCGTGTGCTGTCGGTGGCGCGTCAGGCCCTGCTCGCCCAGCAGGCCGCTGATGAAAATCTGCACGACCTGGATTGTGGATAATCCGCAGGATGGCAGAGACGATTGTTTCGGCGGCGGGTTTGTATAGTCGCCGGGCGTTTGCCTGAAGGGCTTCGACCTCGGCGGGTGATTCGAGCAGTCGGCGAACCTGTGCGACGACTTTATCGGTCGTCGGGGCGATAACGGCGGCGCCTTCGCGGACCAGGAGTTCGGCGTTGGCAGCCTCCTGGCCGGGGACGGGTTTGGTCAGAACCATTGCCGCACCCTTTGCGACGCATTCGGAAGTGAACAGTCCGCCGGCCTTGGTAACAATTATCCGCGCGACGCCGACAAGTTCGTTGAGGCGGTCGGTCATCGGCACGGGCGTGAGACGTTTCGGCGTTTCGGGCAGGCGCGACAGGCTCGCCAGAAGTTTCTTGTTGGACCCGGCCAGGACGACTACGTGGGCGTCGGTGGCGGCGATTATTTCGCGTGCGATCCGCTCGATCGGTCCGACGGTGAAATACGCCCCGCCGCTGAGCAGCACGACAGGCGCATCGGCCGGCAGCGACCAGTCGCGGCGGACTTTCGCCTCGTCAGTCGGGTTCGTCCATTTTGCGTGAACGGGGATGCCGCTGACGGTGATTCGCTCAGGCCCGACGTCCCAGGCGCACAGTTCGCTTCTGACCTGCTCGGTGGCGACGAACCACTGCTCGACGTTCTCGGAGTACCAGAAGCGGTGGGCCTCGTTGTCGGTAACGACCGTCAGCATCCGCAGACCTTCGGCGCCTTGCCTGATGAGCCGCCCGATCATAGGCATTGCCAGGTAATGCGTCGCCATAATCAGCACGGGACGACGGTCGAGCAGGTATCGCCGTAAGCGGCCCAGGCAGCGCCACTCCAGCCGCAGGCGCAATCGTTCACCGAGTTTCCGTCGTGCAGTCTTGGGGCGATTGTTGAACCTGTAACCCAGACCGTAAAGCCGGTGGAATTTCGTTACCAGCGTCTTGTATCCGCCGGCATAGATCAGCCGGAACCACCACGGGACGAATTCCAGCGCATCGACGAACTCGACCCGCACCGACGGGTCGCGCTGCTCCAGTGCCGCCATCAGAGCCGCAGCGGCCTGGTGATGCCCGGCCCCGACTGAGGAACTGACGAACACGACGTCCGGCGAATTGGCGATAAGATCAGATTCCATAATTATGCGATAGTCTTACAAGTGCTGACT
>DAOVFI010000217.1 GCA_030673005.1 Planctomycetales bacterium | reverse complement strand
AAGCAGTATTTCAAGGCCCTGATGTGGTATGGGCGGATGACGTTCATCATCCGCGGAAAGACGAAGGACACCGAAGGCCGATGGCTCAAGGCAGTGGTTTCGGTCGAAGAGGCCCGCAGTCAGACGCTCGCAGCGGCCATGCTGGCCGGGATGATGGAGAAGAAACTTCCTGACGGCAGGACGCTGGCGAAGGTGTGGGACCGGTTGTATTCGGTAACTGCCTACTACGTGGGCTTTGCCGACGACCTGACGCCGTATGAGTATCGCGGCGCGATGCGCGGCGCCATCGGGCAGGCTGTTACCGGCTCGTCGCTGACGGATGCCAAAAAATTCTTCGAGTTTCGCAAGGCCCTTGCGAAGTTGCGCAAACCCGAGATATACAGCGGCCTGGGCGACCTGGTAGGTCCGCCGGCGGCCATCGCCGATGAATTAACGCTCGCCAAGGCGCTGGGCCTGACGCAGGGAATGCGCCTGATGGGTCAGCGATACATCCCCGATTCGTTCATGATGGGCAAGATGGTCTATCCGACAATCGGACTATACAAGGGCGGAAAGAATAAGCCGTTCACCTATGTAATGAGTGACGGCGGGCCTATCCGCGGTTTCCCGCGCGGGCTGGACGTTATGACCGTCCTCGGATCGGATCGCGCACGGCACTGGACAAAAAAACTCGGCGACGACAAGTATCTCCGCTACGACGAGACGCTGGCGAAAGTAACCGAGCAGTTTAGCGAAATAGACCAGGCCGGCTGGAACCGTAATATGTACTGGTCGTGGCTTTATACGCTAAAGAGCCTGTTGAAAGAATATCGCAGCGGGTATCCGACATTTATGCAGACCCCGGCCTGGCGGGACAAGCAACTCTCTGCCGCTCTTGCCAGTTGGTCGCAACTGCGGCACGATACGATCCTCTACGCCAAGCAGTCGTACACGATGAAAGCGGGTTCCGCGCCGCCCCGGCCTAAAATGGTCGAGGGCTACGTCGAACCGGTGCCGGAGTTTTACGCACGCCTGCTGGCCCTGACGCGAATGACGATCGCCGGCCTGGATGATTTCAAGGTGCTGGACAAACAGTCCCGCAGCCGACTCGTCGCTCTTGAAAAAATCGTCGCCCGGCTGCTGGAAATCTCACAGGCCGAACTTGCCAACAAGAAACTTACAAAGGACGATTATGCCTTCATCCGCGGCTTCGGCGACCGGCTCAAGTGGGTCGTAGCGGGTGTGAACAAGGACGGCCTGGAGACGACTATCGTCGCCGACGTTCACACCGACGGCAACACCCGGTGCGTGCTGGAGGAAGGCACGGGCTATCTTCACACGATGGTGGTGGTCTATCCGATGCCCGACGGCGGGCTGGTCGCGGGCGTCGGACCGGTGCTGAGCCATTACGAGTTCAAGCACCCGATGTCCGACCGTCTGACGGATGAGGCATGGAAAAAGATGCTTCGGTCCAAGGCGCCGCAACTGCCGGACTGGGCAAAGACATTCACCGCAACGCCGGGTAAGTGACGGGGACAATTGTAGGCAGGGACGGAACGAAGTGAAGTCCCGGCCTACCGCTACAACCATTGTTGAAACAGCGCCGAACGGCAAGCCGATACACATGTCGGCTTGCCGTTCGGCGCTGTTGTATTTAATTTGCGTCGTCATGTTAAAAATCTTCCTCAAATCCCAAACCCGCTCTATGATTTATTTTGCTTCAAAATAGAATATATCTGATACGGACATTTACAGGAGAGAAAATGGAACTATCGAGTCGAATCAGGAGTGTGGCGCCCAGCGTAACGCTGGCGGTAACCGCCCGTGCAAGGCAGATGAAGGCGGATGGCATTGACGTGGTATCTTTCGGCGCAGGCGAGCCGGACTTTGAAACGCCCGATTTCATCAAGTCCGCCGCCAGGGCCGCCATCGACGCCGGCGATACGAAATACACACCGCGCTGCGGGGCCGATCTCAAGGCCGCCATCGTCGAAAAACTCCGGCGCGAAAACGGACTTGACCTCACGCCGGAGAATATCCTCGTAACATTCGGCGGCAAGCAGGCGCTGTTCAATGCCTTTCAAGTCCTGCTGGACCCGGGCGATAAGGTGCTGATTCCGGTCCCGTACTGGGTAAGTTATCCCGAGCAGGTCAAACTCGCCGGCGGCGAATGCGTCTTCATACCCACCGGTCCCGAAAAAGGTTTTAAAATCACGCCGCAGGACGTGCTCGACCACGCAGGCGGGGCGAAAATCATCGTCCTCAACAGCCCGTGCAATCCGACCGGCGTAACCTATACGCCGGACGAACTTGCCGACATCGCCAAGGCCGTACTCGATACGGACCTGATTGTCTTTTCAGACGAGATTTACGAGAAACTGATTTACGGCGACACGCGTTTTGTCAGTTTCGCTTCTCTGGACGAACGGCTCATCGAGCGGACGCTGACGTTCAACGGCCTGGCCAAGACATTCAGCATGACCGGCTGGCGCGTCGGCTGGTCGGCGGGTCCGACTGAAGTAATCGGTGCGATGTCCACGCTCGCCTCGCATCAGACGAACAGTCCGGCCGGGTTCTGCCAGGCGGGCGCCCTGGCTGCCTATACCGACCCTGCCGCCGCCGGCGCCATTGAGGCCATGCGACAGCAGTTCGAAAAACGTGGCAGGCACATGCACGAACGCCTGACCGCAATCGACGGGATTGCCTGCACAGAGCCGACCGGCGCGTTCTACTGCTTCCCGGACATATCTGTCCTCTTCGGCAGAACCTTCGGCTCGACAACCGTCCAGGGATCGATGGACTTCGCCGGCGCGGCCCTGGAACAGGCACAGGTTGCCCTTGTGCCGGGGGCAGCCTTCGGTGAAGACCGCTGCGTCCGCCTGTCGTTCGCCACCAGCCTGGAACAGATAGACAAGGGAATCGACCGACTGGAAAAAATGCTGAAACGATAATATTCCGTCCGAGCGATAATAATGGGCGTTAAAAATGGACAAGCCCGGGCATTCGATTGGCCGGGCTTGCTTGCGGAAACTCCAGCAACCTTATATCTGGGTAATATTCCCCGTTTTTCCCCAATTAGATGTGCCTTATTGCCCCGCCGGCATTTATTGACGAGGGGTGCTTCGCAAGTCGAAACTTATTACTCTGGTCTTTACCAGGTGTTATAAAATTTCCTGACAACAGGAGCATTTCTGGCACGCCTGCTGCAACAAGGAGGGATGAGATAATCGACAAAGTAAAAAAACGTCTCTTTCTCTTCGCCTTTGGCAGTGTTGGTCCGGTCGGGAGGTTTGCTCAGCCTCCCGGCTGGGCGGAATAACGAATCCGGCAATCGAGTCCGGTCAGGCCTGAAACGGATGATTGACAATGAATAAAGCAAATAATCAATAGGAGGGAAGCCTATGGAGGAACTTCGGCGCTTTTAGCGCTGAGGGTGTTCCAGAGCCGGCGTTTCCGGCCTTGGAGCCTCGAGAGGGTCGGTTGGAATGGCGAGGATTCCACCGGCCCTCCCTTTTTTGCGCCCAATCAGTAGGTGTAGGTCGGGACGGAGCGCAGCGGAGTCCCGGCGAAACCGCTGGATAATTCGGACAGGCATTTTACTGCATCACGCCGAGCACAACCTCGGCGGCATTGTCGGCGGCACTTCCAGGAGGTGAAACACGCAGGGGCGCAACCAGTTCCAGCAATTCCCGCTGCAATCTCTCCATACCCGCGACGTCCTCGAGCATTCGCTCGGCCGCGTCGAGCAGATCATCGGCCCGGCCGAACCAGGGCATCAGTTCCGGTACAAGGTCTTTTCCGGCGAGTATGTTCACCAGCGACAGGTGCGGCGTGCGGATTAACCATCGCCCCGCGAGTCGCCAGGCCCATTTGCTCACGCGGTAGAAGATGACCATCGGAACGCCGAAATGGGCAACTTCGAGCGTAACTGTCCCGCTGGCGGTTACGGCAAAGTGCGAGCGTTTCAGCACCTCGGCCGTATTGCCGGTCTCGATGGGCAGGTCCCGCAAGGGATGCTGAGCATCGTCGCGCCGTATGGAATTGCGGATCGTATCGGCTGCCGATTTGTCGATCGCAGTGATTGTAAAGCGGGCCTGCGGGTACCGTCGGGCCAGGCCGTCCATAACGCTCACCAGTGCGGGCGCGTGGGCGGTTATCTCCGATTTCCGGCTGCCCGGCAGCAGTGCGATCCGCCACTGCCCGCTCGCGGCGGCGGCGGGAATGTCCGCCGGCTCGGACTCAGTCAGACTGTCAAACAGGGGGTGCCCGACGTAGCGGGCGTTGACACGGCGGATGCGGAGGTATTCTTCCTCGAACGGCAGGATGCACGCGACCGCGTCGGTCAGCCGCCTCAACTTCCGCACGCGCCACGGCGCCCACGCCCATACCTGCGGAGCGATGTAATAGGCCACGGGTATCCGGCGCTTCCGGGCGGCCTTTGCCAGGTGCCAGTTCAACGCCGGCGAATCCACCGGTACGTGGACAGCCGGAGCGTACTCGTCCATCGCCCGCCTTGTGCGCCTGATGAGTTTATAAAAATACCCCAGATGCGCGAACGCCCCGGTGGTCATAGCCGCCCGGCTGACGGGTTGCTCCAGCAGTTCGCACCCCGCCGCTGCCATCGCAGGCCCGCCGATACCCACAAAACGGGCATCACTCACCCGCCGACGAATGGCCTCAATCAACCCGGCGGCGTGAGCGTCCCCGCTGGCCTCAGCGGCGGTAATAAATATGACCGGAGCGTTACTCATCGGACATCAACTATAGCGATTCGTAAGGTATTAGACGAGACCAAAGAAGAGATGAACCGGGTGGCCGGGGGGGGGCGGGGGTGGGGGGGCCGCCGGGGCCAACACGCCAACCCCGGCGCCCCGCCCACACAGGGGGGGGCCGCAACCACCGCCCCCCACCCCCCCCACAAC
>DAOVFI010000129.1 GCA_030673005.1 Planctomycetales bacterium | reverse complement strand
CCGGAAACATGGCGCTAAAAAGTAATCTGTCAGTAGGGCGGGTAAACTGGCCCGCGGAATGCTCACAGTATACAAGGCCATCGTCTCGCGGGCAGGCCTGCCCGCCCTACTCGCTGCAATGTTAGCGGTCAGCAATCAGCGGTCAGCGTGTTTTGTTAAACGGAATAAACAGGTGGCTGTTGTTATTATCATCAGGAGATGCGCGGTGAGACATTGGGCGAGATGCGAACTGGTCCTAACCCTCTTGCTGGCGGCGCCAGTCCTGCTCGCGACGGGTTGTTCTATCCCGAACCCACGATTGCCTTCCCACGAGGTTATCCAGGCCAGGTTGGCTGCGGGAGGCTATAGGCTGGTGAAATCGTCTCCACAGGAGCCGAACCCCAAGTTGGTCTCTTTCCACTGGCGCAAAGTTCAGCGGTTCCGCTATCGGAACTTCGAAGACGTGGACTTGCTTTGCGATCCGAAGAACCATTCGAAGGTACTGGGTATTCATACGGACTTCACGCTATACAACCAGAGCGACGAAGGAAGGGCTCACTACAAGCGCTTTCGCCGTTTCGTGCGTGACATGACGGGGATGGATGCGGACGAAATCCCAATGCGTCCATACGGCTTGCCGTCGCTGTTCAGCGCACAAGAGAAAGGCTCCGTGAAACGCAACGGGCTGCGGCTTGAGTGCTGCGAAGTCAGATCGGCTGGTGAATGCACTCGGTATGAGTTTTTCCTGAGCGACGCCCGTTGGTAGATGGAACTCGCCTCGGAGTCATTTCCCGCCGCTCACGCAGCGGGCTACAAATCTTTCGGCCTCCGGGCTTCAAAATCGGCCGGTTTGAGTACTTTGAGTAACCGGCTCTTTTATACAGGACATAAACCGTGTACAACATACTCCATGGATTTACCCGTTGTAGCCATTGTGGGCCGGCCTAACGTCGGCAAGAGCAGCCTGCTGAACTGCCTTACGGGCAGGCGGATCGCGATCGTCGATGCGACGCCGGGTGTTACGCGCGAAATCGGCATTCGCTGTGCCTACCGGGATTGCTTACGGTGACGCAGCATCCAGAGAAGCCGTTGGCGGCTTGAGATATTCCGCAGGCTTGGCTTAGCCCTTTCGGCATAAGAATACTCATGGCGTATCTGATGCAAGGCTTCGAGCAGCGCGGTGGGATCGATTTTGTGAAAGGCCATTTCTACGTCGTCCCGACCATAATGGCTTTCCTGCAAGGCAATGTCATAATCCCGGTAGCACGTCACCCGAATTCTGTCAGCATAGCGGGCGTGCATGGACGTTCCAGGCAACGGGGTGGTCAGCAAGACGCCCGCCCAGTCCGGGTCCATCTTCCGGAAGAAATCTATCGAATCAAGGCATTCCTCCCAGGTTTCAGTGGGCGAGCCCATCATCAGCGTGCCTTGCGTCAGCATGCCCAGCCTCTTGGCCATGCGGTATGCCCGGTGGATTTCCTCGCGGGTGATGTCCTTGCACATAACCTGCCGACGGATGCGGTCGTTGCCGGACTCGATAGTGATGGCGGCCACGATGCACCCGGCCCTGCGCATCAGGCGCATCAGGTCGTAGTCCGCCAGGTTTCCTCGGACTTGCGCCCACCAGTTGAACTTCAGACCCTTGCGAAGGATACCCTCACACACGGCCTGGGCCCAGTCCTTATCCAACGTGAAGTTGTCATCCAGGAAACACACGCCTTTCAGTTCGTAGCGCTTGATCATCTCTTCCAGATGGGCGGTGACCAACTCGGCCGAATACCGTCGATACCGAGTCCGGAAGCCGCCATCATTTTCGATTTGGCAGAAGGAACAGCGAAAAGGGCATCCTCGGGAGTACAGCACGTACCGCGAGCTGAGGGGCAACGAGCCATGCCCGCGCATCAAGGCGGGATTGTAGTATGCCGGATGGATCGCTTCTTCGTCGGCGAAAGGAATATGGTCAAGCGTATCGTCGGACTTGGGCGCCAATGCAGGCTTGACGGGCACGCTGCCCGCTTCCTCTCGGGCCAGTATCCCCTCCACGCTTCCTCCGTGCCCGGAGGAGAGCCGCTCGAGAAGCGCCGGCAGACTATCTTCGGCATCGCCCACCGCCACATAGTCCACGCACTGGTTCTCCTGGAAGACTTGTGACCCGAAGATAGTACTGTGGTAGCCTCCGACGATGATAGGAACTTGACCGAGCGTCTGGCGAACCAGGTCTCCCATCGGGCCGATGTAGTCGGCGTAAGGCGTCATGACGGACAGGCCTATAACGTCGGGTTTCTCTGCCGACAGAACCTGCCGAATCTTTCTTTCATCCTGCAGCAGTTGTATGACGTCTTCCCCACCAATGAGAGACGCTTCGTGCCCGAGTTTGCGAACCAGGGTTACCAGACCTAATGTCCCGAACCCGCCGCTGCCGATGTGCTGGAAATCCACCAGGACGAACTTCATGTTCGCTCCTTCAGGCGGACACACCCGCCGAGGGTTTCAGGAGAGAGCTCCTGAAGTGGTCGCAAGTCCCTGCAATACCCGGGGCAGCCTGCAAACACAGCCACATGTCCCGCGGCACGCGGACTCCTCGAGAATATGCGTATGTTACTCATCTTTCCGATTATAGACTACCAAAACGCGCTTACAAATCAAAAAAAGGGGTAACTGTCGCGGCAGGATAAGTCGCTCGATGATATCATAGACCGTATCCCGGATGCTCTTCATCGCCTCATTAAATAATAACCCACTCGCGGAAAGAAAGGCGCCAAAACAGTGAACGCCCAACCAGAACCTTGGCCAAACGGCCTTGTGCGTGTACAACATACTCCATGGATTTACCCGTTGTAGCCATTGTGGGCCGGCCTAACGTCGGCAAGAGCAGCCTGCTGAACTGCCTGACGGGCAGGCGGATAGCGATCGTCGATGCGACGCCGGGCGTTACGCGCGACCGGATAAGCGCGCCGCTGCCGATTGGTACCGACCCGGAGACCGGGGAAGACAGGTACGTCGAACTGCTCGACACCGGCGGGTACGGCATCGAGGACACAGACGACCTTACCGACGAGATTACCGACCAGATCGATTACGCGATGTCGGCGGCGGCGCTGATATTGTTCCTGGTCGATGCCCGCGAAGGCGTCGCGCCGCTGGACAAGACCGTGGCCGAGAGGCTCCGACACGCCGACAGGCCCGTCATACTCGTGGCCAACAAGGTCGATTCGATGAAAATGCCGACCGAACTGGGCGAGTTGCACGCACTGGGCTTCGGCGAGCCGATGGTTATATCAGCCACCCACCAACTCGGTACCGACGTGCTGCTCGAAGCTATCGCCGAACGTCTCGGACCTGTCGCGGCGGCGCCCGACGAGCCGGTGATGAAACTCGCCATCGTCGGCAAGCGAAACGTCGGCAAGAGCACCTTTATCAACACGCTGGCCGGGACCGAGCGGGTTATCGTCTCGGAAGTACCCGGCACGACGCGCGACAGCGTGGACGTGCTGTTCGAGATGGACGCCCGAACGCTTATGGCAATCGACACCGCCGGCGTACGCAAGCGGAGCAAACTCGCCGACGACATCGAGTTCTACAGCCGGCACCGCGCGATGCGGAGCATCCGCCGGGCCGACGTTGTATTGCTGATGTTCGACGCAGGCGAACCGGTCGGGAAAGTGGAGAAGCAACTGGCTGATTACATCAGCGGGCTGTTCAAGCCTACCGTCTTCGTCGTCAATAAGTGGGACCTCGTGCCGGATGGCGTTACGCGGGACGAATACGGCCCATACCTGACGCGAATCCTGCCGGGTCTGTCTTACGCCCCGATTGTCTTTACCTGCGCGTCCGACGGCGAGGGCGTACGCGAGGCGGTCGGCTTGGCCGGCGAACTGTTCGACCAGGCCCGCCGGCGGGTTCCCACTGCCGAGTTGAACGTCGCGGTCGAAGAGATTCTCGCCCACCACGCGCCCCGGTCGAGTCACACGGGCAAGTTCCCGAAAATTTACTACGTTACGCAGATCGCCACCGCCCCGCCGACACTGGCGGCATTCGTCAACAACACCGACTCCTTCGAGCCGACCTTCCGCCGGTATCTGATTAACCAACTCCGACTGCGTCTGCCCTTCTCGGAAGTACCCATCCGCCTTCTCTTCCGCCCCAAGAAAGCGGCACGGGCGTCTCCTGGGGACAGGTCTCGGTCGTGATAGAATCATGGCCGGTGGCGTGGTCGCGGTGTTTGCCGGGTACCATGCCACATTGCTACCCAATCGCCTCGTTGCCTTCCTGACCTGTCCGGATTCGCACGCATCGCTCGAGCGGCAGGACGAAAATCTTCCCGTCGCCGATCTTGTCCGTGCGTGCGCCTTTGATGACAGCGTCGATAGTAGATTGTACGAATTCGTCGTTAATGGCGATCTCAAGGCGTATCTTCTTCCGCAGGTTAACTTCGACATCCACGCCGCGGTAGGTCTCATGGTAACCCTTCTGCTGCCCACAACCGAGGGCATTGGTTACGGACATCTTGAAGATTTCAGCCGCATATAAAGCCTGTTTAACGTCGTTGAGCTTTTCCGGCTGGATGTATGCGATTATCAGTTTCATACTCATGCTCCCGCGTGCGGTCGGATTACTGGTTGGCGAAAATCTGGAAACCGGCGTATGCTTCCATCCCGTGCTCGCCGACGTCCAGGCCGGACAGTTCCTCTTCCCTGCTGACCCGCAAGCCGATTGTCTTTTTTATAAGGAAGAACAATACCAATCCAAGCCCGAACGCCCATACGAACGCTGCTCCGGCGCCGAGCAGCTGCACGCCCAGCTGGGCCGGTCCGGCCATGTAGAACAACCCTTTTTCCATATTAAACAGTCCCACCGCCAACGTGCCCCACACCCCGCATACTCCGTGCACGCTGGCGGCGCCCACAGGATCGTCGATTTTCAACACGCGGTCGATAAAGATTACGCTCAGCACCACCAGCACGCCCCCGACGGCCCCGATAGCCAGAGCACCCAGCGGCGAGACGCCGTCGCATCCGGCGGTAATTGACACGAGTCCGGCCAGGGCGCCGTTCAGCGCCATTGACGCATCCGGTTTCCTGAAGATTATCCACGCGGTAAGCATCGCCGTTACCGCTCCGGCGGCCGCCGCCAGGTTCGTAGTTACGGCGATGAAACCGATAGAGGCGTTCGCCGTCGTGGTGCTTCCGGAGTTGAAGCCGAACCATCCAAACCACAGGATAAACACACCCAGGGCGGCCAGGGGGATATTGTGCCCCATTATGGCGCGCGGCTTCTTGTCCGGACCGTACTTGCCTATCCGCGGGCCAAGCATTATCGCACCGGCCAGCGCCAACCAACCTCCCACCGAATGAACGACCGTCGAGCCGGCGAAGTCGAGGAAGCCAAGGTCAGCCAGCCAGGCCTTGTTGTCCGCCAAAAGGAGATTGCCCCACACCCACGAGCCGAAGATCGGATAGACGATAAGCGTAATCAGGACGCTGTATGCGAGGTATCCGACGAACTTAGTCCGCTCCGCCATGGCGCCGGAGACTATCGTGGCGGCAGTTGCGGCAAAGACCGTCTGAAAGATAAGGAACGTAAATATCCAGGAGTTCGATTCCCGCCCGCTGAGGGCAAACAGGTCCGTACCTATCCAGCCCGACGAGTTGGCGCCGAACATCAGGCCGAAACCTATCAGGAAAAACGCAATCGTTCCGACGGAAAAGTCCATCAGGTTCTTCATCAGGATGTTGACGGCGTTCTTGGCCCTGGTGAAACCGGTCTCGACCATGGCAAAGCCGGCCTGCATGAAGAACACCAGAAACGCCGCCACGCAAGTCCAGACGACATTCGCATTATCCTGCACCGCTTCGATCGCAGTTTCGGCCCCCTGTGCTAACGAAGGCGCAACAAATAAAACGATAAACAGCAGCACAATCAGCCGTTTGGCGCGAACCTTTCGGAAATGCCGCTTTCCCATTTGTCTGACCTGTCCTTCCCTTTCTCGTCCACAATAAAAAACGCCGCTTGAACAGCACAGAGCGCCAAGTCCCGATGGGACTCGACTCTTTCTCTGTGTATCGGAAAGAAAAACCCCCTTCTTGGGAAACGTTTAGGAAAAAACCAGAGGCCGGTGGCGTAGTCGCGGTGTTTGCCGGGTGCCATGTTTTCGCCCGGAGCGCCTCGTGCTACGTAGCGTGCTACTACGCAGAGTAGCAAGCCGAAGGCGTAAACACCTGCCTGACGGCAGACAAGTGCCTACACGCTCCGCTTCGCTGCGCGTGAAGGCATGGCACCCGGCAGCGGCCACGGCACCCGGCAGATTTACGGATTCATTTCGCCGGCGAGTTTCAGGACTTGCTCGATTAATTCGCCGGGCGCTTCGGATGAGAAATGCGTTCTGGCTTCGCCTTCTGCGTCGGGGTCCCTGACGGCGAAGCCGTGCGGGCTGGGCAGATAACCAAGCCAAGGCCCGTTGGAGTAGGCCACGGTGAATGTCCGTTTGAACGGCGAGGCATCCTTTATAATCAGGCCGATCTCCACGTAGGCTTCCATCGAGCCGACGCTTAACAGCAGCGTATCTCCGAGCCGAAGCGCCTGAATCTCATCCTTGATGGACGTGCTGCCTTCGACAATGGGCGGGACGGTCGGGTTGTCCGGGTCGAACTGCTTCTGCGGCAGTTGGATCATTCGGTTTTTGGCGGCAAGGGGCGCCCAGCGGGTTACGTCGATATGCGGCAGGATGTCCATCACGGCGTCGGCGAATCGACCGCCGAGTTTCTCGGCCTCGGGTATGGTCCTGCCCGTCCGGAAAGTGTGCGTTCCTGTATCACCGGCGCAGCCCTGGAAGAACATCGCCACGGCGCCTGCGCCCAGTCGATTTTCTATCTCCAGCATCCCGATACCGGCGTAATCTCCGCTTATCAGCGTGTTGTCGCCGGCGACGACCGACGGGTGGCTGGAATAGTTGACGACTGCGGCGATGATGTTCCGCTGC
>DAOVFI010000062.1 GCA_030673005.1 Planctomycetales bacterium | reverse complement strand
CACCCTACAACTGGTTGGGTGTTAGACATTGGTCATTAGACATTTTAGCTAACCGGTTCTATGTATAAACTATTCCTCTGCTTACGATACCTTCGACGGCGCTATCTGGCTTTGGTAGCGGTAGCGGCTGTTGCGTTGTGTGTGGCGATGGTGCTGATTGTCGTCAGCGTCATGGACGGCTTTCTGCGCAAGGTTGAGACGGCGGCGAGGGGCCTCTGCGGCGATGTCGTGGTCGATGCCGCCGGCATTTCAGGCATCGAGCATTACGACGAATTCATCGCTTACCTGAAGCGGGAGGTTCCCGAAATCGAGGCCGCCACGCCCGTTATCTATGCCTACGGCCTGCTGCGTTACGGCGTTTCCACCAATTACGTTCAGATTTGCGGCATCCATCTGCCGGAACGACTTGCGGTAACCGCCCTCCAGAAAGACATGTTCGTCCAGACCGGCCGGCCCGACGCCTCGTTCGACCCGCCCATCGAACACCTCATTGAGCGGACTGAACGGCACATGAAACTCATTGAGAAGGTCCGTCGGCGCGAAGAATCCCTGCCGGAAAAAAAACGCGACGAGCGACTGCTGGGCAACCTGACCGGCGCTTACAAAATCGCCGCCCGGCAGCGGGAAAAGCTGGTGAACATCACGATTCGTCGGCAAATCCTCGAGCGGATGCGCCGCGAACTGCAGGCCGAGCAGGCCAGGCCCGCCGACCGGCGGGACAAAGAAAAAATCCGCCTCCTCGGCGAGCAGATCGAGGAATGGGCCGGGAAAATCGACAGGGACTTCCGCCCGCCCGCCAAGCGGATGATCCTCGGACTCGGGCTGATGAATGCGAGTTTTCGCACGCACTCCGGCGAGACGATTCGCCTGGTAACCCCGGGCAAGCGCGTTGTGCTGACGCTCCTGCCGCTCGGGCAGGGGTCAAGCCTCACCATCACACCGAATACAGCCACGTTCACCGTCATCGATGATGCGAAAACCGACGTGTACCTGATTGATTCACTTACGGTCTATGTGCCGTTCGAGACGCTGCAGGAACTGATGGACATGGGGGCGAAATACCCGCCCGACGACCCCGCAAAGGACACCACCCCCGGAAAGGTCGCCCCCCCCGCAAAGGTCGCCATTCCGCCTTCCTGCTCGCAGATTCAGATTAAGGTCAAGCCCCCCTACGCCTCCGACAAGCAACTCATCGACGTGCGCCGAAAAGTCGATGCTGCGTGGGAGAAATTCGCCGATACGCCTCCGTACACCGCCCGGACGCCCGTGGTCGTGCAGACCTGGCGGGAAAAACAGGCGAAGTACATCGGCGCAATCGAGAAGCAGAGGACGCTGGTAACGATAATGTTCGGCGTCATCTCGCTGGTTTCGGTGCTCATGGTCTTTGCTATCTTCCACATGATCGTAACGCAGAAGATCCGCGACATCGGCGTTGTCCGCGCCGTCGGCGGCTCGGCAGGGGGAGTGGCGCAGATTTTCCTGGGCTTCGGAGCGGCTACCGCACTGCTCGGAAGCGCTGTCGGTTTGCTGGGCGGGTTCCTCTTCGTCCACTACATTAACGAGATACAGGACTGGCTGGCCGACTGGTTCGGCTTCCGCGTCTGGGAGCGGGATGTGTTCCTGTTCGAGAAGATCCCCAATACGGTCGATCCGCTGACGATGCTGTGGATCGCCCTCGGCGCGATATCGGCCGGTCTAGTCGGGGTGCTGCTGCCGGCGATCATGGCTGCGAGAATGCAGCCGGTGGAGGCGCTGCGATATGAGTGAGCAGATCATCGACGCCGGCGGGCTGCATAAGTCCTACCGCATGGGCAGAGTGGACCTGCACGTGCTGCGAGGCGTGAGTTTCTCGGTCAAACCCGGCGAATTCGTCGCCGTCATCGGCGCTTCGGGAAGCGGGAAAAGCACACTGCTGCACATCATCGGCCTGCTGGACGAGCAGGACCGGGGCAGGCTCGTACTGGACGGAAACGACGCTGCGAATTTCTCACGCCGCCGCCGAAATAAAATCCGCTGCCGGGACATAGGCTTCATCTTCCAGTTCTATCACCTGCTGGGCGAGTTGAACGTCCTGGAAAACGTAATGCTGCCGGCGAAGGTGGACTGCTCGACCGTCGGTTGGCTCGGGAGGCGCCGGCGGACCAGGGCCAGGGCCGGCGAACTGCTCGACCGGCTCGGACTCAAAGACCGACTGCGGCACCGCCCCAAGGAACTCTCCGGCGGCGAGCGCCAGCGAGTCGCCATCGCAAGGGCACTGATTAACGAACCGAAGATACTACTGGCCGACGAGCCGACCGGAAACCTCGACAGCAAGACAGGACGGCAGATACTGGATCTGCTGAAGGAATTCAACAAGGCCGGACAGACCATCGTAATGGTAACACACGACAGCAATCTCGCCGCCGCCGCCACAAGAATCCTCCACCTCAGAGATGGGAGACTGAAATGACTAATGTCTAAGTAATGCCCAATGACTAATGCCCAAAGAAAAGCGCCGCCGATTACCTTCGGTCGATTGTTAGTTGTAGGGTGTGTAGGTTCTTTTCCCTGCACACCAAATCGCTCATTGACAAAAGCGCGGTGTGCAGGAAACAAAACCTGCACACCCTACCTGCTGCCCCACTATTTTAGTCATTAGACATTCTTTAGACATTGGTCATTAGACATTAGACATTTAATAAGCCCGCCTGTCTGTCTGGACGATAATGGTGATACAGGTTATATTTATGTGTCCGAATCGGAGAGGCAAAAGGTATGAAGGTCTGGATAAACGGCAAACTGGTGGACAAGGAACAGGCGGTACTGACCGTCTTCGATCACGCCGTGCTGTATGGGGACGGCGTCTTTGAAGGCATTCGTGTTTACAACGGGAAGATTTTTCAATGCGCCGCACACATGGACCGCCTCTTCGCCTCGGCTGACGGCATCCGCCTGCCGATGCCGCTGACGAAGAGGGAGATCGTCGATGGGATGCAGGAGGCCATCGCCGCCAACGACATAAGCGACGGTTACATCCGCCTGGTAGTTACCCGCGGGCCGGGCACGCTGGGATTGAACCCGTTCGAGTGCTCCGACCCGACCGTTTTTATTATCGCCGACCAGATCGCTCTTTACCCATCTGATATGTACGAAACCGGTCTGGAGGTCATCATCGCCAAAACTCGCCGTATCTCGCCGGAGATGATCTCGCCGACGGTCAAAAGTTGCAATTATTTGAACAACACCCTCGCCAGGATAGAGGCCGTCGATGCCGGCGCCGCCGAGGCGATAATGCTCAACGCCGAAGGAACGATCGCCGAGGCCACCGGAGATAACGTCTTCATCGTCTCTGAAGGGGCGGTTGCCACGCCTCCGCCGGAGTCAGGAAGCCTCAAAGGCATCACCCGCCAGGTTGTCATGGGCCTTTGCCGGAACCTGGGCATCCCGATTACCGAGCGGGTCGTTACCGTCGAGCAACTCTACGCCGCCGATGAGTGTTTCCTTACCGGCACCGCCGCCGAGGTCATTGCCGTTACCAAGGCGGACGGGCGCGTCATCGGCGCCGGAAAGGCCGGGGCGATAACAAAAAAACTCCTGGAAGCATTCCGACAGTTCATTCGGACCGAATGCGAAGAAAATTAGCAGGGATGCAGGAGATACAGGGGATAAAAACAAATTGTTCTTTCAATATACCGGCGAGCGTTTTTCTGTTATTATTTCTTTATTCCCTGTATCTCCTGCATCCCTGCTAATATTTTGAGGTTTTGTTGTGCCGGTAACGCTTTCAATAGTCGTTCCTATCTACAACGAGCGCGACACTTGGCGCGAGACCGTCGCTCGTCTCGATGCCGCCGATTTGTGCGGCGTTGACCGACAGATTATACTGATCGACGATTTCTCGACCGACGGGACGCGCGAGCAGTTGCAATCCTTCGCTGCCGACCGTCCTGACGTTATCGTACAATTTCATCCGCATAACCTCGGCAAGGGCGCCGCCGTTCGCACCGGATTCGCAACCGCTACGGGCGATTTCGTCGTCGTCCAGGACGCGGACCTCGAATACGATCCCGCCGACCTGCCGGCGCTGCTGAGACCGCTGCTGGCCGGAGACGCCGACGTCGTCTATGGCAGCAGATTCTCCAACAAAATCCCCGGGCAACCGGCCGGTGGCACGGTCAAGCCGAACGAAGTGAGGCTTGGCCGTGATGTCGCCGAACGGCGTGATGCAACCAGTCACGGCCAAGTCTCCGACTTGACCGTGCCACCCCGTCGTAGCGGGCGGCTGAGCAACTACCTGGCCAATAAATTCCTGACCTGGCTGAGCAATCGTACAACCGGCCTGGGACTGACGGACATGGAAACGTGCTACAAGATGTTCCGTCGGGACGTGCTGGAGCGAATTGCGCTGGAACAGGACCGCTTCGGGTTCGAGCCGGAGGTTACCGCGAAGGTCGCCGCCCTGGGCGTACGTGTATGCGAAAGGCCCATCAGTTACTCGCCGCGGACTCACCGCCAGGGCAAGAAAATCGGTCTATCCGACGGGATCGAGGCGATACGGTGCATCTTCAGGTACCGCCCGTCAAGGCCGGCTCGCGGGTCCTGACGCGGTGGAGTTCGATACTGATTTTTGCGACAAGGCATGGAGAAAGTTCTTGCGGAAGTCAATCTCCCCGATCATTCCCTCGGCCTTGTGAAATTTCTCCCCGTCCGGCGCGATCAGGAGCATCGTCGGGGTCTTCGTAACGCCGTACTTCTTCGCCCATGCGGCCGAACTGTCCAGGCGGACCTCCGCCAGGAGAAATCCGCCTTTTTTCAGCGATTCGATGTTCTTTTTCTGGGCAAGCGTCGTCTGAACCATCCGCTTTCCGGTTGTGCTGACGGGAAAGGTTCGCACGAAAACGACGATATGGCGGTTTTCCGCCTTCGCTTTGGTCAGGACTTCGTCCAGGTCGCCGGGCCAGCCCAGCATCGGGCCACGATATTGTATGTACAGGACAATCGCGACAGCCAGCAGGATCGCAAGCAAAAAGCCGCGCTTGACCCAGCGATCGGCCGGGGACTTCCGACCTTTCCCGCCGGGAGGTTTTTGACTTGTCTGGTCCATCTGCGGAATCTCCCTAACATGTCGCCGAGGAGTATAATCCTTTACCGGCAGCAGGTACAGCACAACTTGCGTCAGCAGACCGGCGGGGGTATATTTACGCCCTGGGTCGGGTGGCACGGTCAAGTGAGGTTGAGGCGCTTTATCCTCAACCTTGCTTGGCCGTGGACGGGCGACGCCACGGCCAAGCGAAACGCCTGCTTTCCGCATGCGTTTCACTTGACCGTGCCACCCCCCCCTGAACGTCAAATCAGCCGTTACGAAATACTACGGCAACGGAAAATTGCTTTTCACGGATGGAGAAAAACATGACGGCATTATCCCAAAACGACCCGGAAGCGTTCGACATCCTCCAGGACGAACGTAACAGGCAGCACAATACGCTTGAATTAATCGCCTCGGAGAACCACGCCTCGGCGGCGGTGCTGGAGGCGACCGGCTCGGTGCTGACCGACAAGTACGCCGAGGGCTACCCGGCGCATCGTTACTATCGCGGCTGCCGACCTTCCGACAGGACCGAGCAACTCGCCATCGACCGCGCCAAGGCGCTTTTTGGCGCCGAGCACGCCAACGTCCAGCCGCACAGCGGAACCAGCGCCAACATAGCCGTGTACCTTGCCGCGCTGAAAGGCGGCGATACGATCATGGGAATGGACCTGTCGCACGGCGGGCACCTCTCGCACGGGCTGGGACTGAACTATTCGGGAATTTTCTACAACGCCGTCTTCTATACCCTTAACGAACAGACCGAAATGCTGGATATGGACGCCGTGCGCGACCTGGCGTTGAAAGAGCGCCCGAAGATGATCATCGCCGGCGCCTCGGCGTATCCGCGAAAAATCGATTTCGAGGCCTTCGGGCGGATCGCCGAGGAGGTGGGCGCTTACCTGCTCAGCGACATCGCCCACATCGCCGGACTGGTCGCCGGCGGGGTGCATCCCTCGCCCGTTCCGCACAGCACATTCGTAACGACGACCACCCACAAGACGCTCCGAGGCCCGCGAAGCGCGATCATCCTCTGCCGGAACGAATGGGCCAAAAAGATTGATTCAGCCGTCTTCCCGGGCCTCCAGGGCGGACCCTTCATGCACCAGATACTCGCCAAGGCCGTCGCGCTGTGCGAGGCCGCCAGGCCCGAATTCGCCGACTACGCCGCACAGGTCGTCGCAAACGCCGCCGCCCTGGCCGATACGCTCATGGAAAAGGGATGGCGACTCATAACCGGCGGGACAGACAATCACCTGATGCTCGTGGACCTTCGAAGCCGGGATGAAAACCTTAACGGGCACGACGCATCAGGCGCACTGGCGGCGGCGGGGCTGGTGGCAAATAAGAACGTCATTCCGTTCGATCCCCGCCCGCCAATGCAGACATCAGGCCTGCGCTTCGGAACACCCGCCGTCACCACACGAGGAATGAAACAGCCGGAAATGAAACAGATAGGACAATGGATCGACGAAATCCTCACCAACCACGACGACGAAAGCATTATCGAACGTATCGGCAGTAAGGTGCTGGAAATGTGCGAGGCGTTCCCCGTACCGAACCAGAATCAGGCAATAGGCAACAGGCAATAGGCACTTGGGACTAGGGACTTGGCGTTGGCATTTCAGTAAACCGGCGGGTGGCACGGTCAAGCCGAATGCAGTGAGGCTTGGCCGTGGGATACACAAGTTGGGTGGCACGGTACAGGTGAATATGCGACAAATTTATCGCATTCTGGATGCCAACTTCAACCGCGCACGCGAGGCGCTGCGGGTGATTGAAGATTTCGCCCGCTTCATTCTGGACGATGCGGCGATTTCATCATCGACCAAGGACATGCGAAGCCGTCTGCGGGAGGTTTTCGGGCGCTTCCCCAACGGGGCACTGCTGTCGAGCAGGGATACGCCCGGTGACGTGGGTACTGCGATTACTTCGGCGACCGAGTCCGACCGCGCCGACGCCGCCGATGTCGCCTCAGCGGCGTGCAAACGCCTCACCGAGGCGCTGCGGACATTGGAGGAATACGCCAAAATCGCCGCACCCGAAACGGCCGGTGAGTTTGAAGCGATGCGGTACGCCGCATACACGCTCGAGCAGCGGTTGTTCCGCCGGCTGGCGACAGGCGAAAAGTTCGAAAAGGTAAGACTCTACGTCCTGCTGACCTCGCGCCTGTGCCGGACCGATCCGATTGAAACGGCTCATGCCATTATCGCCGGCGGGACCGACTGCATCCAGGTCCGCGAAAAGGAAATGCCCGACCGGCAGCTCCTCGCCTACGCCCGCCGGATGAGGCAAATCACACGGGACGCCGGCGTGCTGCTGATTATCAACGATCGTCCGGACATCGCCGCGATCGTCGGCGCCGACGGCGTCCATATGGGTCAGGACGACCTGCCTGTCTGCGACGCCCGCCGATGCCTCGACGAAGGCGGAGCGATCGTCGGGGTCTCCACGCACAACATCGCCCAGGCTCGCGCCGCCGTCGCCGACGGGGCCGATTACATCGGCGTCGGACCGATGTTCGACACCGACACCAAGGACGCCGGCCCTATCGCCGGCGCGGCGTACCTCAGGGAAGTAGTCGCTGAAATAACGCTGCCCCACGTTGCCATCGGCGGAATCACTGCCGGTAACGTCGGCGAACTCGTCGCCGCAGGTGTACGCTGCGTGGCGGTATGTTCCGCCGTCATCGCCGCCGCCGATCCCGAATCCGCAGCCGCCGAAATAAAAAAACAACTTCCCTCAAATCAATAGTGGGTGGCACGGTCAAGTCGAAGACTTGACCGTGCCACCCGTCGTTGTGAATTTGTGAATGGTTTATTTACGGGCTACGGGCTACTTAAAAAAAGCGGGCGGCAGGCACGTGGCGAGCGGGGGGAGACTCGCCGGGGTTCACGCCTGGCCGCCCGAAGGTCTAAAAGCCCGACACAATCGGACATTCTTATCAACCCATATTATATACTACGTACCGGAAAAAGCAACAGTCAACAGAAAGAAATCTTTTTAAATTTTTTGCCGCTCCCCTTGCCGCCCGGACCTTCCGCCGGCAGACTCATCCCCATTTCCGGATAAGGGTCTTCAGGTCTTTCGGGTCGGTCATGACGGTCAGTGTGCAGTCGTAAGTCTTTGTATCGCCGAGCTGTAGCAATCCCGCCGGCGCACCGCAGCCCATCCCGCCGCTGATCGGCTCCAGGGCCGTTACATACTCGCCGCCGGGACCGAAGTGCTGCCAGTTGGTCAGCCGGGGAAAATGCCTCCGCGGATAAGTAATTTCCACGCCCAGCGAGAGTTTCTCGTTGACGATCCCGACGTGGCACAGGCCGGCGCTATCCGCCGGAGGGTCGATAAATGCACAGGCCTCATCCGCCCCGCGATGGGTCGATACGGGTGAACGGACGAACTTGTAGCGTTTCGGATCGACGAACCACTTGACGCTGTCGGCGCGTGGGACGAGTGGGCCGCGAAACACCAGGCGCGTGCCCCTGTCAGTCAGAGGCCAGCCGAAATTGCAGTGCAGCAGCCAGCAGTGGCGTGCGGGCGCGTTGCCGCGGTTGGTGAACTCGTCGTGGATGTGAATGGCGGGAACTCCCAGGGTCGAGCTGATCGTCCGCCTCAGTTCGACGTTTGGTCCGAAGACACGCGCGGTGCGCACCAGGCCGGTGATGCTCATCGTGTCGATCTCGGCGGCGGGGTCGGGCCGGCAGATTGACTCTATCTGCGCCGGCGTATTGGAATGCGTACCGTGCAGTCCGTAGTCGATTCCGTCGATCGTCTCGGGCGCGCCGACGTGCTGCGGGCCGCAGGAGCAGACAAGCCCGCCATAAAATCCGCCCAGCCAGTCCAACCCCTTGTCCAGCGCCCGGCTCGGAGCAGTCGGGCCGGTCAGGCTCAGCCACGACAGCGACAGCGACGAATAAAACGCATCTGCAATGTCAAGGCCGCGGTCGATGAGGACCTTGTACCGCAGCGGCGAGCCGGTGTTGACCCATGCTATCCGCACGCCCCGCCCCGCCCCATCGTCCAGAACGGACGTCTCGATGCCGCCAACCTGGGCGGGATTGATAAACCTGACCAAATCCGGATCGTACCGGCGTGCGTTGGCGGACTTTCGTTTCTTAGCCATGGACAATTCTCCTTCCAGTTTTAGCAGGACAACACGAATTATAAAAAGAAGATGAATATTGAATATAGAACAAGGAATTTCGAATTTCGAAGTAAAAGAATAAATGAGCAGGTTGCATAACCTGAATATCTTTTACTTCGTATAGGCCTTTTCCTTTCCCGTTGGTCTGCGCCGCTGGTAAGGTCGCCCACCGACCAGGCCGTATTTTTCGAGCGTTCTTTTGACGCTGCGATACTGGACTTGCCAGGCATTCTTACTGTATCCGCCGCCGAGGCACATTACTACGGGAATGCCTTCGGCTGCGCAGCGGTCGATCACCATCGCGTCGCGGCGGACGATTCCGTCGCTCGTCATTTTAAGCCTTGCCAGCGGATCGCCGGCGAGCGTATCGCAGCCGGCCTGGATAAAGACAATGTCGGGCCTGGCGGTCTTTATCGCCTTCGGCAGGTGCTCCGCCAGCAGGCGGAGATATTCGGCGTCGCCCGTCCCCGCCGCCAGTTCCACGTCGAGGTCGGATTTCTCCTTCGGGATCGGATAGATGTCGCCTTCGTGCATCGAGAAGGTAAAGACGGCCTCGTCGCCGGCGAAGATTACAGCCGAGCCGTTGCCCTGGTGGACGTCCAGATCGACGATCATCGCCCGCTTTATAAGCCCGTCTTTCTGAAGCGCCCTGATAGCGATTG
>DAOVFI010000701.1 GCA_030673005.1 Planctomycetales bacterium | reverse complement strand
GATTCCGGCGAGAATCTGTTCGTCGTCAAAGCCGGCCACCACGCAAGGCCGGCCGAACTCGGCGACGACCGGCTCGTACACCCGCCAGCCCGTTATGACGCTGACGTGCCCGGGACAGAGAAACCCGTCGATTCGAATATCCGGCTGCGAAAGCAAGGCTCGCATCGCCGGGACAACGAGTTTGTGGGCGGTCAGGGTCGAGAAATTCGCCACCGATTCGCCCCGGGCCTGTCGGATCGCAAGCGCCGTCGCCGGTGCGGTCGTCTCGAATCCGATGGCGAGGAATATCACCTGCATTTCCGGCCGGCTGCGCGCCAGTTCGACGGCCTGGTGTGCGGCATAGACGACCTCAACACTCGCGCCGTCGCAGCGCGCCTGCTCCAGCGAACCGGAATCGCCCGGTATGCGGACCATGTCTCCGTAGGTAGCGATGATAACATCGTCGCGGCGGGCCAGGTGAACGGCTGTGTCTATGTACGACTGCTCGGTAACGCAGACCGGGCATCCCGGCCCGCTGACCAGTCGCAGACCGTCAGGAAGGAGGCTCCGCAGACCGCCTCGGCTGACGGCGACCGTGTGCGTACCGCATATCTCCATCAACTGCACGCCGGTTCGACCCTGCCCGGCGAGCCGGCACCGGTAGTCGTCAATGCGCTGGAGGATTTCAGAAAGACGACTCATCCGGTTCACCCAAGACCTTCGGCAATAAAAAACTGTAACACTTCAGCCGTTTGCAATAGAAGATGTTTTGGTCGGTCTCGAAAAGACTTCGCAGGGATGAACGGGATAAAAAATGAATGTTGAACCTGCCTGCCGGCAGGCAGGTAATGAACAGGGAATTTCGAATTACGAAGTCAAAAAAATCCTTTTCGCAAAATCTGTTCACTTCGACATTCAACACCTGCCTGCCGGCAGACAGGTTCCTCGTTCAATATTCAACATTCTCTTTTCCTCTGTATCCCTGCAAAAAGCTTTTCAGGCTTCTGTAAACAGCTGAACTGTTGCAAAAAACTGAACCACAAAGGGCGCGCCGCGGCCTTTGTGGTTCATCCTTTCAGCGTCTTTCCAAACTCGTATGCCCGTTGGATTTCCGGGTGTTCCGGTCCGACGGGGCTGGCGTGTTTGGTCGAGGTGATTCGGAACGTCCCTATCGTTTCGATGCCGAAGTATTCTTCCAAACGGGCGCGCATCCAGTCGAGTACG
>DAOVFI010000729.1 GCA_030673005.1 Planctomycetales bacterium | reverse complement strand
GTAAAGTTGCAGATATTGTTTTTTCCAGTTTTCAAATGACGCCTTGAGTCTAACAGATGGTAACAAAGATAAGGGTTCGCGCGCTTTTGTAGGGGCAGGCCTGTGTGCCTGCCCAGGGCAGTTCCGGACTTCGGCGAGTTCAGTCGGGCGGCGTAGATTCCTGAAGTGGCACGGGCTTGGAGCCCCGCCGAAAGGCGTCCTGTGGAGTGAAAACACGGCCAAGCTCGCCCGCCGGCGGCCAGGGATGGCCGTGCCACGATGAGCGCAGAGACGAGTCGCCGAGCCTTACTGTGCATTTCAGTCTTTGTCCCTCTGCCATCACCCCGATAATACCTGTTGTATCCGAAAGACCCAGAGGGTAAAATAAGTGAATGATTTGATAAGTGTTGATTCAAATTGGTTTTTGTACCTTATGCCTTTTTCGAAGGAGTAATCATGAAACGACAATTCAAACGTCACACGTTGAAGTTATTGCGGACAGAACCAGATAAATCCTCTCGCCGGCAGTTTTTGGCACAGAGTGGGAGAGTGATCGCCGGTTCGGTCATTACCGGTGTTGCTCTGCCTCGGATTCATGCCGCCCAGGACAATACCATCCGGCTGGCCTTGGTGGGCTGCGGAGGCCGCGGCACGGGCGCAGTCGCCGACGCCTTCTCGACTACTGGCGGCCAGGTGAGACTCTACGCTATGGCCGACCTGTTCGAACAGCGCCTCAAAAGTAGTTTAAGTAACCTGACAAAGGGTTTTGCGGATAAGGTCGATGTGCCGCCTGAACGGCAGTTTGTCGGCTTCGATGCCTATAAGAAGGCAATCGACTGCCTGGGGCCTGGCGACGTAGTGTTGTTGACCACACACGCGGCTTTTCGTCCGCTCCAATTCGAGTACGCCGTCAACAAAGGCGTGAACGTCTTTGCAGAGAAATCGTTCGCAACTGACGCCCCCGCCGTCCGCCGCTGGCTCAAAGCCGCCGAGGTCTCCGAGCAGAAGAATCTGAAGGTCGGTGTCGGCTTCATGTGGCGCCACTCCAAGGCGCGGCAAGAAGTGATCCGGCGGATTCACGATGGGGCCATCGGCCAGGTGCACACACTGCGTATCTACCGTGTGCACGGGCCGGTCCACTGCCC
>DAOVFI010000063.1 GCA_030673005.1 Planctomycetales bacterium | reverse complement strand
TGCCTGATGAAATCAACCAGGTAGAGAATCAGCGGGCGGTTGGCCAGGGGCAGAACCGGCTTTGGTCGGACCTGTGTGAACGGGTCCAGCCGCCGTCCTTCGCCGGCGGCAAGTAACAGGGCTTTCATCTCTTCAGACCTTTGATTCTTTCTGGTACTCTGTAAAATCTAACATTATGGGTGCCATGCCTTCACGCGAAGCGGGTAGGCATGTTTACGCCTTCCGCTGCGCTACAGGCGAAAACATGGCACCCATCATCTTAATGTGCGTTCTCCGCGATAGCGTCGGTCGCGTCCTTGAGGAGCCTTGCCATATTTCCTCCGAGAATCTTTTCCTTATCGGACGGACTTATCCGTGCGTATCCGACCCAGCCCAGTTGCGGACGCGGGTCCCGATAGACCCAGTCCGTGCCGAAGATGACCCGATCTGCCCCGACCTTCTCGACGAGGTACTCGATCATAGCGTACGGGCGGGGGGTGTAGTTTATCTCCAGGATCACGCTCGGGTGGTTTTTAGCGAGTTTGATGGACTTATCGGCCATCTCGTAACTGCCGCCGGAGTGGGCCGGCATAATCCTCGCGCCCGGGTACTTCCGGCAGACACGGTCCAGCCGCTCGTATCCTCCTTCAGGCACGTCGATGAGCACGGGTAGTTTCAGCCGCTCGGAGTACTGCCAGACCGCCTCGTACCCCGGTTCGTCGAGCGGATAGTTTCCGTGGGCGGTGGCGTGCAGTTTGATTGCCTTCATCCCCAGTTGCCCGAAGCATCTAGCCAGTTCCGGCTCCACGTCGTCGGGATACCGGGGGTTGACCACGGCGTATCCGACGAACCTGTCGGGGAATTTTTTTACACCCTCGGCTACTCTGTCGTTTCCGTACCTGCAATCGGGTCCGATGCTGGCCATGTGGCTGACGTAGAGCACGTCGATGCCGAGTTTATCGGCCAGGGAGATCATCTCGTCCGGGTCGTTCGGGCAGACGGCAAAACCGCTTACCTGTCCCATGTGGCAGTGGGCGTCTATTACCAGGGGTCGGTCAAGCCGCTCACCGCGCCTCAAAGCAGCCATAACGTCGTCACAGGGCTTGCCTTCGCGCACGACAGGCGGTGAAGTAATACCCAGAAGCCGGCGAAGATTACCACCGGCTATCTTCTGCTTTTCTTCATCGCTGATGTCGGCGTGCGTTACCATTGTAATGGCCGCCCCAGAGGCAGCGTATGGCAGGTGCGTCCCGAACAGGAGCCGGTCGGCGCTGAACTTCTCGCAGACATCCTCGATCCCCTGATATGCCTGGAACCGTCCGATCTCCAGGTGCAGGTTTGGTAAATCTCTCAGGAGAGGATACAAAACGCGGTTGCTCCGCCAGTCCGCTTCGGTGAGAACGATGGGAAGACCGGGATGCTTTTCGCAAACCTGCGCCAGGTCCTTAATATCCACCTGATCCTTGTCAATGAACAGGGGTATCTCCTCATTTTCCAATGCGCCCAGCAGCGGCCCGCAGGTACGCTCGTCGAGAATGAGGCCGTAACCACGCGGAAACAACCGCGCCGCCCGAACACCCCTGTGCTTCATCTGGTCAACAAGTTCGTCAGGCCCCGGCATATCCGAATTGGTGTCGGGCAGGAGAACCCACATCGGATGCAAACCCTCTTTACCGGCGATCCGCTCCATCAGGACTTCGTTGCCCTCGCGGGGATGGTATTCCTTCGCCAGTGCGTGATACACCAGCGCCTCGTCGATCCCGACGAATTCCATCTCGTCTGTCAGGGCTTCAGCCGAATGGAACGCTCTCGGCTGGGGGACGGTTACTGTCCCAATCATGCAATTGCTGTCGAAAAAATTCAGGGATGACATTTCAAGCCTCTCTTTCCCGGTTAAATTCTGTTGCGATTTCGCTGGGTTTTTGCCAGATGACCCGGTCGCCATAGATGCTCATCAATCGGTCGATCATTTCGCCGAACGTCTTCCAGCCCAGTCCGGTCTGGGGGTTCAGTCCCTGCCAGTGCATGTGGAAGATCGCCACGGGCGACTCGGCCTTGATTATCGCGGCCAGGTGTCCGTCGCCGTCGGCGTTGAGGTAGTGATCGACGCTGACCCAGTCCGGGCTGTTGCGCCAGGAGGCGATGTGGTCCCAGACGCCCGAGGGCATGTCATAGACAGCAAATCGATCACGTGTAACTTTGGCCTGTGGCTCGAAGACGTTCGGGCCTTCCTCGATGGTAACGAACGCGGGGATCGCCTCGGAGGGAAAATCGCCCGCCTCGGCCAGGTCCAGCAGCGATTCCCAGACGTTCGGATTCATCTGCGGATGCGTCCCGGGCGTGGATAAGCCCGTGTAGCAGACGCCCAGTTCGCGCCCGACTTTGATTGTGCCCAGAAAATAATCCCGGCACTTATCGAGCGAGACGGAGTGGTCGTCCAGCCAGTCCATTTCGTTCCGGCCGTCCTCGAACGGGGCCATTTTGGCAAAATCGAACAGCGGCCCGTGGGTCATAATCTCCATGTGCGGATCGACCGGATAATTCCCGAAGGTCCCCAGCACGTCGGCGAACCCGCGCTCGTGGTCGTTCTTAGGGCGGGTAAGCAGCGCCCCGGCCCATCCGGGAATTACCGACGCCGCCCCGGCCAGTCCGCGGTCCTTCACGAATTCCAGAAACTCCTTCAGTGCGCCGCCGTCGATCGGGACCAGTTCTTTTTCCCGTCCCGGCACTCCGGTGGCGTAAGGTCCGACATCATCGAGGAAGAAACTGACACGTGTCTTTACAGCCATTATATTTCTCCTGTGTCCGTGCAATCCGGCATTATACCATCGGGAATCTCTCCGACATCCCTTTGCGTTTGAAATTTCCCGGCGCAAGCCATGCTGCTTACGTTGTCTTTACGATCAAGTCAAAGAAAAAGTCTGCGGATTTCATTGTATTTTCAGCCCCGTCGGGGCATTGACATTGAGGGAATAAACGGATAAATTTATCTGTTGTCCGACGTGACGGTTGCGTCTTGAGAAGGATGAGTGCGTCTGGGCTTCTCTCAAGCGTGCGCCGGGGAGGGTCCGATAATTATTTGCGGACGGCGGGGTTGTTGAAAAAGGCAGGACGAACATGCACACAAAGGGAATATACGCGATTGTCATACTTGCCTGTACGTCTGTTTTGCTACCGGGGTGTAAAGGCAAGCAGTTCCAGCCGGCCGTTCAGTCGGCGAAGGTTATCGTTCCGCCCGGCATTATCGGGACTATAGGTCAGTACGCCGACCTGGTCGGGGGGCAGCCCATGCCGGTTACCGGATACGGCGTAGTGGTCGGGCTGGGCGACGCCGGTTCGCTCGAAGTGCCCACGCACCTGCGTGAATATCTTATTCGCCAGATGGGCAAGTACAAGATAGGTTCACCCAATGCCGGTCTGCGGTTGCTCCCGCCCGGGCGGATATTGAGAGATAAAGACACAGCCGTTGTGGTCGTCAGCGGGCAGATTCCCCCTGCTGCTCCGGCGGGAACGCTTTTCGATATTTATGTCAAGGCCCTGCCACGTACGCAGACGCTCAGTCTTGCCGGCGGAAGGTTAATGAGTACCGAGATGCATCTGTATATGTCCACGCCCTTAAGCAGGAGGGCCAAGACCAAGGCCTGGTCCGTCGGGAATGGGGACTTATTCGTCAACCCGTTTCTCGATCCTTCGAATGTAAAAGACCAGGCCAGATTCCGCGAAGGGCGAATTCCCAACGGGGGCAAGGTAACTCTGTCCAGACCGATACGATTGGAACTTCACCGTCCCGATTATCGAAGATCGCGTCTGATCCAGCGCCGGTTGAACGAGCGTTTTGGCGGGCGGGTCGCCGTCGCCAAGACACCCTCGATCATCGAACTGCATATTCCCCGTTCCAGGCGCCGTGATTACCTCCATTTTCTTCAACTTGTAATGCACGTTCACCTTTCAGGACGGGCCGGAGGGGATGAACGGTACGCAAGAGAACTTGCAGGGGCGATTCTGCTGCCGGAGGCCCGGTATGAGGACATCGCACTGGTGTGGGAAGCGATGGGCAGGCAGGTGTTGTCGATCCTGCGCAAATTGTACACCTCGGATAATCCGGCGGCGGCGTTCTACTCAACCCGGACGGGCTTGAGACTGGAGGACCCGATGGCGGTTGACCCGATGATTCACATCGCCAGGCAGGCCAATTCCACCTTCCAGATAGCGGCTGTCGGCGAACTGGGACGGGCGCGCAAATTTCTAACCGTCCTCCCGACACTCAAGCGAATGCTTTCCGACTCCAATGCACTCCTGCGGATCGCCGCATACGAGGCCCTGTTAAAACACGGATCGCGGAGTGTTATCCGCCGGCAGGACATCTCCGGACGCTTCGTTATGGACGTAGTCGATACGGAAGGCGACTATGCAATCTATGTAACGCTGACAGGCCGGCCCAAGATCGTTCTGTTCGGGTCGAATATCCCTCTGAACCGCCCGCTGTTCTACTGCCCCAAAGATGAGCTGGTTACGGTGAATGCGTCGCGGACCGACAAGCGAATCCTGATCTACCGCAAAGTTCCAACCCCTGACGGCTCTGACAAAAGAAGCGATATATTTTATGTCGCGCCGAGGTTGGATGAACTGGTAAAGATTATGGGTCTGCGCTCGACCCGTGATCCCGAAGGGAATATCCGGGGGCTGGGATTGAAATATTCACAGATCGTCGGCGTGCTTCACGGGCTTTGCAACGGCGGGCATATCTCCGCAAAGTTCGTCCTTCAGCACAGAGACGCTGCCGGAGATATCTATAGTACGGTTTCCGTTTCCGGCCGACCCGACATGCCGGAGGAAAAATAACGCCCACGGAAGGGTCCGGGCCGGCTTGAACACCATGGAAGGATACTGCAAATGAAGTTAGAGGCACTCACGTTAGCGGGATTTAAAAGTTTCCCCGACAAGACAACCTTTGATTTTCACGACGGCGTTACATGCGTGGTCGGTCCCAACGGCTGCGGCAAGAGCAACCTGGTCGATGCGTTCAAGTGGGTTCTCGGCGAGCAGTCGGCCAAGAGTCTCCGCGGCGGCGGGATGGCGGACGTAATCTTCAGCGGAACCGCCCAGCGCCGCTCGGCGGGATTTGCCGAAGTAATCCTAACTTTCGCCGGCGCTTCGTCCCTTGCGGCCGCCAGCGCCGGCGACGCGCCCGACGCCGGCGAGAACCACACCGTTACCGTTGCCCGCCGGCTTTACCGCAGCGGGGAAAGCGAATATCTGCTCAATAAAAAAATCGTCCGCCTCAAAGACATCCGCGAGATGTTCATGGACACCGGCGTCGGCGGATACAGCCTGATCGAGCAGGGCAGGGTGGAGGCGTTTTTGCAGGCCTCTTCCGTTGATAGAAGGGCGGTATTCGACGAAGCGGCGGGCATCAGCCGATACAAGGCCCGAAAGGCCGAAGCCGTCCGGCGACTCGAACGGGTCGAGCAGAACCTTCTCCGCCTGACCGATATTCTTTCGGAAGTCCGAAAACGACTCCGGAGCATCAAGTACCAGGCGTCAAAGGCGCGCAATTACCAGAAATACAGCGAGCGCCTCGCCGAACTGCGGAGCCTTTTTTCCCTTGCGCAGTATCATCGCCTCAGCGGGCGGCGGCGGGATCTTCAGCAGCAGTCCGATAACCTGACCGACTCGCTGGCGAATCTGACCGCTCATATCGGCCGGCTTGAGGCGTCCGAGACGACCACCGAAACGGAAATGGCGGACCTTCAGAGGAAGGCCCACGATCTGGAGGGGCGGATTTCCGAACTGGCGGCGCAGATTGCCGCTTCGCGCCAGCGCGCCGAGATGCTCTCGGCCAGGGCGGCTGAACTGTCCGACGCGCTTGCGACCGATATGTCGCGCTGCGAGCAACTGGAAGCGAAGGTTGTTGACGGCAGGCAGGAAGCCGACGCCGCCCGCGAACGACTGGACGCCGTTACGGCCGAACTTGCCGAACTTGTCCGGCGGGACGCCTCTGCCGGAAGCGCCTGCGCCGACGGGCGGGAAACCGTCGGCAAACTCCGGTCGCAACTGGAAGATGAAAAGAACGGAACTATCGAACTGCTTCGCCGCACCGCACAGTTGCACAACGAGATCAACACCTACAACCTCCATCGGGAAAACCTTCATGCACGGCGTCAGCGCCTGGCCGGAAGGACCGAGGAAATAGCGAAGTCCCTGGAAGATATCCTCGCCCGTCGATCCGCCGGTCAGGTGAAACTCGACGAGGTCGAGACCGTTTTGGCTGATTCGCAGTCCAGGCTCGATCGGACACAGCAGAATATACAAACCATGACCGACGACGAAGAGCGTCTTCAGACTGAGCTGTCCGGCGCCCGGCAGGATCGCAGCGGTCTGCTTTCCCGCCGGAATGTGCTGGAGGAGATGCAGAGGCGCCGCGAAGGCGTCGGGGAGGGAGTCCGCAGGGTCCTGGCGGCGGTGGCTGAAGGAAAGGCGCCCTTCGACAAGGCTCAGGGCAGGCCCTTCGTGCTGGGGATGCTGAGCGATTTCGTCGAGACCGACGTCGCCCATGCCGGTGTGATTGAAGCAGCGCTTGCAGGGGCGCAACAATGGCTCGTTGCCGACGGCGGCAGATATGTCGCCGAATCGGCGCGACAGATCAGACAGGTCGCCGGCGACGCCGGCGGGATCGAGTTTGTCTGCCTGGACCGGATGTCTTTACCGACGGAGCGGGAAGTCCCCGCCCCGCCTGACGGCATCATCGCACTGGCGACCGACTGGATTCGCTGCGACGACGACCGCGTCAGGCCGCTTCTGTCGAGACTGCTGGGCAGGACGCTGGTGGTCCGGACGCTCTGGCATGCCTTCGACCTTGCCGGTCGGTTAGAGACCGGCTGGCGGTTTGTAACGACCGACGGGGAGGTCCTGGAGTCCGACGGTCGCGTCCGCCTGGCCTCAGGTCCGGTAGAAGAAAAGGACGGTCAGGGACTTCGGGTCGAAAAAAGCCGAACAACACACGGGCCTATCTGGCGGAAGAGCGAACTGGCTGAACTTGACCGGAAACTGCGCGAAAACCAGGCGCGCATCGACGAACTGACGCGACGGGTCGATAAGGTCCACTCCGAGCGGAAGCATCTGGACGAGGTCGTCCATTCACTGCGGACCGCCGTTTATGAAGCCAACACCGAACGGGTCGCCTGCCGGGGGCTTCTGGAGCATCTGGACGAGCAGGTGGGCGAACTTCAGACCGAGGCCCCGCTGGTGGCACAGGAGGTGCGCCGGTTGGCCGACGAGATCGCTTCGGCGGCGGCAAAGGAGCGTCAGAGCAAGGACGGCGCCGCCGAACTTGAGGCGGATCGCAGCCGGCGGGAGTCGGAGGTTGTCCGGCTTAATGAAGCCCTCGCCGCAGCCGTTCGGCGTCAGGATGCACTTTCGGCTGAGGTTACCGCCGCACAGGTCGCCCTTGCCTCCGCCGAGCAGAAGCGATCCGCCGAGGCAGAGACTGCCGATCGACTTGCCGAACAGTGTGAAGCAGTATCGCGTGAACTGGACGACCTTCGCAAACAGATCGCCCAGACCGGCGTCCGCCGCACCGAGGCCCGGGACGGCGCCGCCGAGGCCAGGCGAAACATCGAATCACTCGTAACCGAAAGGGCAAAACTGAACAGCGAGGTCGATGAGACGACCGAATCATTCAACTCGCTTGAAGAACGCCTCGGCGAAATTAGAAAGCAACTCACCGACGACCGCAGGAAGCACGAGGAACTTACCGGCCTCGCCGCCGACCTTCGCGTCCGGCT
Organism: Planctomycetales bacterium; assembly: GCA_030673005.1. Taxonomy (GTDB): domain Bacteria; phylum Planctomycetota; class Phycisphaerae; order SM23-33; family SM23-33; genus DAOVFI01. Next base: position 2,086 of record DAOVFI010000063.1, on the reverse strand, counting down.
GGGCGAGGTCGAGGTTCGCGTCGAGGACCTTATCTCGCGGACGGCCGACGAGTTGAGCATCGACCTGCCGGCCGCTTACGGCGAATACACCCACGACGAACAGCGCGACTGGGAGGCGGTCAAAACCGAAATCTCCGAACTGCGCGGGAAGATCGACCGGCTGGGAAACGTCAACCTCGACGCCATCGCCGAGCAGGACCAGTTGCAGAAACGCGAGAAATTCCTCTCCGAGCAGACCGAAGACATCCAATCCTCCCAGCGGCAGCTGGCGAACCTGATAAAGCGAATCAACACCGAAAGCCGCAAGCGGTTCGAGGAATCGTTCCGGGCCGTCCGGGCACATTTCAACGAACTCTTCCGCAAACTCTTCGGCGGTGGAAAGGCCGATATACTGCTGAGCGACCCGGAGAACGTCCTGGAAAGCGGCATCGACATCGTCGCCCGCCCGCCGGGAAAGGAACTGCGTTCCATTACGCTGCTTTCCGGTGGGGAAAAGACGATGACGGCCCTGGCGCTGCTGTTCAGTTTCTTCAAGGCCCGTCCCGGCCCGTTCTGTCTGCTCGATGAAGTCGATGCGGCGCTGGACGAGCAGAACACCGACCGGTTCGTCCAACTCGTCCGCGAGTTCCTCGGCACCAGCCAGTTCGTCATCATCACGCACGCCAAGCGTACAATCGCAATGGCCGACCAGATCTACGGCCTGACGATGCAGCAGCCGGGCGTCTCGAAACCCATCTCCGTCCGATTCGAAGACGCCACAAAAATGGTCGAGCAGGCCGAAAAAGACAAAAAGCCCCGCCTGTCAGCACAAGCCGAACCCGTCGGAGCGTAATTCGACGGGACTCTGGTAACACAGGTTCTCGCTGCGAGCGGATTTCTGCTTGCGAATGTCCGGCATCCGTGGAGAATGGAATCGTCGGTATGGTTGGTATGTGAAAGAGGAACGTAATCAATGGGTGGAGCAAAGAAGCAACCCGAAAATCTCCTCTACTACGGCGACAACCTTGATATACTGAAGAGATATATCAAGGACGAATCCGTCGATCTGATCTATCTGGACCCGCCCTTCAAGTCCAACCAGGATTACAATGTTCTTTTCGCCGAGCAGAACGGTTCGCGCTCCAAAGCCCAAATCAAGGCCTTCGAGGATACCTGGGAATGGAATCTCGAATCCGCCCAGGCATGCCAGGAGATCATAGAGGCGGGCGGGCGGGTCTCGATGGCAATGCAGGTCTTCCGGACGTTTCTCGGTCCCAGCGACATGATGGCATACCTGGCGATGATGGCGCCGCGACTGGTGGAATTAAAGCGGGTTCTAAAGGCAACCGGTAGTATCTATCTGCACTGCGACCCGACGGCAAGCCATTATCTGAAGATGCTGATGGACGCGGTGTTTGGGGCGGATAAGTTTCAAAATGAGGTAATCTGGCACTACCAGACGGGCGGAGCGTCCAAAAGACGCTTCAGTCGTAAGCACGACACGATTTTTTGGTACACGAAGTCCGATAAGTGGCAGTTTCACGGAGACCGAATATCCATTCCTCGCACTGAGAAGGCGATGAAACGTGCACAGAACCCTAAAGGAGCGAGAATTGCAATAGACGACAGCATGAAAAATCCAAACGATGTGCTGTTTATTCAACAGATGAACCCAATGGCGAAGGAACGTCTCGGTTATCCTACACAGAAGCCCGAGGCTCTTCTCGAAGTCATAATCCAGGCCGGCAGCGAAGAAGGAGATGTTGTACTTGACCCCTTCTGTGGGTGCGGCACTACCGTTGCAGTGGCTCAACGACTAAATCGTCGCTGGATTGGTATAGACATTACCCACTTGGCAATTACTCTGATGAAGCACCGGTTGCAGAGCGCTTTCGGCGAGAAGGTCATCGAGAACGGGCAAGTTCATCCGCCTGTGATGTACCAGGTTATAGGTGAGCCGGTTTCGGTGCCTGACGCTGATACACTGGCGAGCGATGATCCGTATCAGTTCCAATGGTGGGCGCTGGGGTTGGTGAGCGCCAGGCCCGTAGAGCAGAAGAAGGGTGCCGACAAAGGCATTGACGGCCGTTTGTATTTCCACGACGAA
>DAOVFI010000610.1 GCA_030673005.1 Planctomycetales bacterium | reverse complement strand
GGATTCTGCCAGATCGAGCCTTCCGTACTGATCGAACCGAGCCGTACGGTCTATCCCAACGTTGGCCTGAAGGAGATGGCGCTGATTGTTGAGGCTGTGGCGAAAGGCGAGGTGCTTACAGACCTTCTTATGAAGGATTCCCAAACCGGCGAAAAAATCGAAAAGCAGGACGACCTCCCGTTTTTCAGTAAGCAGGTTCGGACGTTGCTGGACCGAAACGAGAAGGTCGATCCCATCCGGGTTTATAACTACCTGGAACATGGCGGCTACGGTTCTCTTGTCAAGGCGCTTGATAAACGCAGTCCCGCGTGGGTGATAGAGCAGGTGAAGGCTTCGGGTCTGCGAGGCCGGGGCGGCGCGGGATTCCCCACGGGATTGAAGTGGGAAATGCTGGCCAAACAGCCCAACGGCCGGGAAAAATTCCTCGTGTGCAACGCCGACGAAGGCGATCCGGGCGCATACATGGACCGCAGCGTGCTCGAGGGCAACCCGCACAGCATCATCGAAGGCATGCTCATTGGCGCTTATGGCACCGGCGCTTCCCACGGGGTGATTTACGTCCGCAATGAATACCCGCTTGCCATCAAACATCTCATCATCGCGCTTCGCCAGGCGTCGGAACTAAACCTTCTGGGAGAGAACATCCTCGGTACAGGATTTTCCTTCGATATTCAGATTGTTCGAGGCGCAGGTGCGTTCGTCTGCGGCGAAGAGACCGCGCTGATTCGGTCAATCGAAGGCAAGATGGGCGAACCGCGTCAGCGCCCGCCGTTCCCCATCCAAAAAGGTATCGACGGAAAACCCACTGCCATCAACAACGTCGAAACGTGGGCAAATATCCCGGTTATCATCGACGGTGAGGCCGAGGCGTTTGCGAAAACCGGGACGAAAAACAATTCCGGCACGAAGATTTTCAGCCTGGTCGGGAAGATCAGGAATACAGGGCTTGTCGAAGTGCCGATGGGCATCACGATTAAGGAAATCGTCTATGACATCGGCGGAGGACCGTCGGGCAAGGCCAAAATCAAGGCAGTGCAGACGGGCGGACCGTCGGGTGGATGCATTCCCGCCGATAAGTTTGACCTCCCCGTCGATTACGACAGTCTGACCCAGGCCGGTTCGATTATGGGCTCCGGCGGCATGATCGTCATGGACGAGAACACCTGCATGGTCGATGTCGCCAAATACTTCATGCACTTCCTCAAAGACGAGTCGTGCGGAAAGTGCTACACCTGCCGCAAGGGCACGCAGAGGATGTACGAAATTCTCGACGATATTTCAGCCGGTAAAGGCACACCGGAGCACCTGGACCTTCTTGAAGAACTCGCAGTTGTAGTCAGAGATACGACGATGTGCGGCCTCGGCCAGACGGCGCCCAACCCCGTACTTTCCACGTTGCGATACTTCCGGGACGAATATCTCGAACACATCGAAAAGAAGCGATGCCCGGCAGGTGTGTGCAAAGAACTTATCCACTATTCGATTAATGAGAACTGCGCAGGATGCCAGGC
>DAOVFI010000386.1 GCA_030673005.1 Planctomycetales bacterium | reverse complement strand
AAAAGCCTTGTTGTATGGACAGACAAACGTGCCGACGGAATTCGCGCTCACGGCGGCGCGCGGGTACGAGGATATCTTCAATGAAGTGGAGGTGGACGTAATCTTCACCGCCGGCGATGGCGGCGAATGGAAGGTCCCGGCCTTCTGGGCGGGTGGAAATATCTTCCGCGTGCGATTCGCAGCACCGGAGGCAGGACGTTACACGTGGCGCAGCACGTGCACCAACCAGGAGGACGCCGGACTCCACGGCCGGACGGGCGAGTTGGAGTTCGCACCTTACGGCGGCGGTCACGCTCTTTACAAGCACGGTCGCCTGCGTGTGGCCGATTCAAAACGGACGCTGGAATACTGTGACGCTGCGCCGTTTTTCTGGATGGCTGACACCTGGTGGATGGGACTGACGAAGCGTCTGGACTTGCCGGACGGATTTCGCCGCCTCGCTCTCGACCGCGTGGGCAAAGGTTTTAACGTAATCCAGATTGTCTGCGGGCCTCTGCCGGATTTCTGCGCGACCACTTCGACGTGGGACCCGCAGCAGGCCAACGAGGCCGGCTGGCCGTGGGAAAAAGAGTGTGCCCGTATCAACCCCGCCTTCTATGACCTTGCGGATCTTCGCATATCCCTGCTCGTCGAGGTGGGACTGATGCCCTGCATCGTCGGAATGTGGGGGTATTACCTCTCGTTCATGGGCACCGAAAAGGTCAAGGAGCACTGGCGCTATCTGGTTGCGCGGTACGGCGCCTATCCGGTGGTGTGGTGCCTGGCCGGGGAGGCAAGGATGCCCACCTACGCATATCAGCACCAGCAGGAGAAAGTTCAAGAGAGCATGGCCGCACAGAAGACCGGCTGGACCGACGTGGCGCGTTACGTGCGAGAACTCGACCCATACCACAACCTCCTCACCGTCCATCCGGATAGCCCGTACGGCTCACGCGATCAGATTATGGATGCTTCGTTGCTCGATCTGGAAATGCTTCAAACCGGGCATAACGGCTACTACGCCATGGACTGCTCGGTGGACATCCTGACGAAGGCGACGGCGCGGGAGCCTCGCATGCCGGTCTTCAACAGCGAGGTCTGCTACGAGGGCATCATGGGCGGCAGCGGCCAAGAGGTGCAGCGGTTCTGCTTCTGGGCCGGCATCACCTCGGGCGCCTGCGGGCACACATACGGCGCGCAGGGTATCTGGAACATGAGTTCCCGCGAGGAACCTTTCCAAGGTACGACCGGCAGTTGGGGCGACGGTTTCTGGCAGGACGTGATGCACCTTCCGGGGTCAGGCCAGGTCGGATTGGGGCGGCGGTTTTTCGAGCGCTACCCGTGGCGGCTTTTCGAACCACGCCAGGAGCTGGCCCTGGCGGAACTGGACAGCAAGTACGCCTTTGCGACCGGTATCCCGGGCGCGGTGGCTGTGTATTACCTGCCCGTGCTCTGCGTGGAACCCCATCTGCGGGGCATGCGCGGCAGCGCCGTCACAATCGAGAAAGATGCAACCTATACCGCGTACTATTTCAACCCGCGCACAGGCGATCGGATCGAGGCCGGCGCCGTGAGGCCCGACGCCAACGGCCGCTGGAAACCGCCGAAGGTCCCGTCCATGGAAGACTGGCTCCTCGTCCTGGAGGACAAGGCGGCATTGGCCGGAATCAGACGGTGAGCGGGTAGGCCGGACCGGCAGGTTCAGTTTCCTGCACACGGAATCCTCTGTCTTCTAACTGAAGCCTGCCCGTAGTACTCTGTCAACCTTAAATCTGTTGGTGGCACAGGTTTGTAACCTGTGTCAGCCGCACAGGTTGCAAACCTGTGACACCACAAATTAATGATTGACAGAGTAGTAGGGTCGAGCAGAACGAAACGGAAGCGGTATAAGATGAAAATGAGCAGGTATATCGCCGGGTCGCTGGTGGTCGTTGCATCGTTGCAGTATCTCGCCGTCATTGCGGCGAAACCGGCGACCGGACCGGTAACCCGGCCGGCGACCGGACCGGCGCTGCGCGCAACGACCGGGCCGGCGCTGCGCATCCCGCAGCCGAAGGTCGTCGCCGAGTTCGACATTCCCAGGGACGGCAGGTTGATTCTCCTGCCCGTGCGGTTCGAGGGCAAGACCTACAAGTTCGCCCTGGACACGGGAGCGTCGCACTGCTTCTTCGACGAATCTTTCCGGTCGCGCCTCGGCAAGCCCGTAAAAACCAAAAACGTCAAGACCGCCGGCGCTCCCAGAAAACTCCGGGTGTACACCGCACCGAATGCTTTTCTTGGCCCGGTGAATCTGAAAGAAAGCAAATTTGTGGTCTGCGCGGACATGAAGATGATCCGGCAGACGGCGGGACTGGACATTCGTGGCATTATCGGGATGAGCGTAGTCCGGAAATATGTCCTTCGGATTGATTTCGATCGGGGCAGGCTGGCGCTGTTCGAGCCGTATTATCGCAAGCGGCCCCAATGGGGCCGGGCCGTCCCGATCCGCTTCAACGAGTTGGGATTGCCGGTGGTCAAGGCCCGATTGCCGGCCGGCATTGAGACCGATTTTATCCTGGATACGTGTAACACGAATAGCGTGGCTTTATCCAAACTGCTCTTCGAGTACATCGTGAAGGAAAAGGCCCTTAAGACGGACGATTCGCATATCGTAACTCTCGGAGGCACCGTACGGCATCGACAGGCGCGAATCGCCGGTGTTTCGGTCGGCGATTTTACATGTAAAGACATGATTATCGACGAGGGGAATTTTTTCGGACTTGGGTTGGGCTGGCTTAACCGGTTTTGCGTAACGTTCGATTTCCCCGGCTGGAAGATGTACCTGAAAAAGGGCGCCCAATTCAACAGGCCCGACGAAGCGGGTATGGCCGGCATGTGCGTGCGC
>DAOVFI010000435.1 GCA_030673005.1 Planctomycetales bacterium | reverse complement strand
CTCGATTTGAAAGTCTCGTTGCCGATCTTTCCGATGCAGCTGGACACAATTACCAACACCCTCTCGCCGGAGAAGGTCGGCGCCAAGATCGGTATGGAAGACCTTGGTCGCGTGCTGGGAAAACTACCGCTGCCTATATTGGGGAGCTTTCCTCTTCTTGGAAGGCGTCACGTAGAGATATACTTGACCGGCACGCGTGCTGAGCCTGCATTTGACCTGCAACGCACCTTCGAGGCGTTATTGAAGCCCAAACCCATCCTGGCGCCGATACCCGGCGTGCCCGCCCTTGACGAGACGCTGAAGAACCTGCTGGACAACATGGTAAAGCCCAGGCCCAAACCGCCCGCGAGCAAGCCAAAGACCGGTCCCGAATCGTGACCCGCATTCCGGTGCCGGTTTCAGATATATATTTAACTGGGAATTTCCCTTGTGGAATGTTGATATGCCGACTAGACTGGACGGATTGTCAAAGGGGTGTCTTTGCGCCTGGGACGCTCTGCGGTTGAGATCGGGTGGTCCGATCTGACCGAGGCGCTCGTATTACGGGCAGCCCGGCCGGAAAACCGATAATCACAGGCGGGTAAGAAATCAGATGGTAGATCAAAACCTTATTCAGTCACTGGGCATTACCGAAGAACAACTGGACAATCAATTGGGCGAGGCGCTCGGCGGCAAAGTCTCCCAAGGCCTTGAAGAGGCAATAACGAAAGCCTCGTCACGGTTCCAGGTCGGCAGCATCCTCACCGGTCGGATCGTCAGCGTTATCGGCAACGACGTATTCGTCGAGGTCGGTCTCAAGAGCGAGGGCGTGGTTGACCTGGGCGAGTTCGCCGACAGCAGCGAGGCCGAAGCCGGTCTGGAAATTCAGGTCCTCCTTGAGGCGGTCGAATCCGAAAGCGGCCTGGTCGTGCTTTCGAAGCGCAAGGCCGACCGCATCCAGGCCTGGGAACACATCATCACCACGAAACAGGAAGGCGACATTGTCGAGGGCGTGGTCTCGCGAAAGATCAAGGGCGGGCTGCTTGTCGATATAGGCGTTCCCGTGTTCCTTCCGGCCAGTCAGGTGGACATCCGCCGCCCCTTCGACATAGGCGAGTTCGTCGGTAAGAAGGTCGAGGCCAAGATACTTACGATCGACACCAGCGCCCGGAACATCGTCGTGTCGCGCCGGAAACTTATCGAGGAGCGCCGCGCCGAGGCCAAGGAGAAACTCTTCGCCGAGATCGAGGTCGGGCAGATACGCAAGGGCGTGGTAAAGAACATCGCCGAGTTCGGCGCGTTCGTGGACCTGGGCGGAATCGACGGCCTGATTCACATCACGGACATGTCGTGGGGACGCATCGAGCATCCTTCCGAGATCGTCAAGGTGGACCAGGAAATCGAGGTAATGGTCCTGTCGATCGACCGCGGAAAGGAAAAGATAGCCCTGGGTCTGAAGCAGAAGACGCCTTCGCCGTGGGAGGGGATCGAGGAGAGATACCCCATCGGCTCGCGCGTCCGGGGAAAAGTTGTCAACATGGTTCCCTACGGCGTGTTCGTTAAACTCGAAGAGGGTATCGAGGGCCTGGTGCACATCTCGGAGATGTCCTGGACCAAGCGGATAAACCACCCCTCCGACATAGTTGGCGTCGGCGACGAAATAGACGTCGTTGTGCTTGAAACCAACAAGGACAAGCAGGAAATCTCACTCGGCATCAAGCAGACGGAGGTCAATCCCTGGACGCTGGTGAAGGAAAAGTATCCCCCCGGCACCGTCGTTACCGGGCAGGTGCGGAACCTGACCAACTACGGCGCCTTCGTGCAGATCGAGGACGGCATCGACGGGCTGCTGCACGTTACGGACCTTTCCTGGACACGCAAGATCACGCATCCTTCGGAGCTGCTCAAAAAGGGCAAGGAGATGCAATGCGTCGTCCTGGCCGTCGATGAGGATAAGAGCCGCGTGGCGCTGGGGCTTAAACAACTCACCGAGGACCCCTGGCTGCGACAGATTCCCGAACACTATATCGCCGGACAGATCGTCAAGGGCAAGGTTACCAAGGTTACCAACTTCGGCGTCTTCGTCGAACTGGAGGACGGGCTGGAAGGGCTGCTGCATATTTCTGAAATGGCGGATCACAAGGTTGAAAATCCCGAAGAGCTCGTCGAGGTCGGAAGCGAGGTCGAGGTCAAGATCCTGCGAGTGGACTGCGACGATCGAAAAATCGGCCTGTCGCTCAAGCGGGCGCAATGGGCCGCCGAAGACGGCGTTCCAAGCGAAGCCCCGCCCGAACCGCCGGTCCGACGACGAGGCGGACTGGGCGCCGAGAGCGGACTGCTGGGAACAATCGAAGGAAAGCCGCTCATATCGACAACCAGGGACGATGAGCAGGATAACAGTCCACTGGACGAGAAACCGACAGAATCATCCACGGAAAC
>DAOVFI010000167.1 GCA_030673005.1 Planctomycetales bacterium | reverse complement strand
GCGGAAAGATTGTCTTACCTTACCGAGCCTTGTGTTTTTTGGCCGGTGCTGATGTCGTCGTCGGTCTCGACGATGTCGTCGGCTGGGTCGCCGGAGGGTTGTACGCCGCCCGGATCGCCGCCGTGTCGAACTTCTTCCGATCGAAGCACAGTGAGGTTACGTGCGCCAGCAGCCACCTCTCCAGGGACTTGTTTTTAGCGATGAATGCGCTGTCCTTGCCGGTAACAATCCACGCCGAGACCACCCAACCGCGCGAATCCTTGTCCTTGGCGAACATTTTTAATTGGAGGCTCCTGCGGGTGCGATCCTTAAGCAGGAGAACCCGGATAAGAGCGGCCTCTGCGCCGTCGGAGAGCGTAATAGACTTGATCTCACTTTGAGAGATGACCTTCAGACGACGGTTCCACTTAAGACCGGCCAGATTCTTCTTGGCGCCCCCCATCGGCGAAGCCTTCAACTTTGAATATCTCTCAACGGTAAAGCCCATCTGGATCGGAGATCCTGTTTCATCTATTGCCGGGACGCCAATCCCGTCCCCGTTAATGTAGAGCACGTGATGTCCGATTGGCATCGGCAGTTTCCGCCAGCCTCTTGGAATTGCAATCGTGAATCCCTTGCCCTTGACGACTTCCCAGGCGGGTTGGGTCTCGGCAGGCGCCGTTTGAGTTGTCGGCCTGCTTGACGGGGCCTTTTCCTTCCCGTCCAGACATCCCGGAAGTGCGATAACAAGGACAGCGATTGAAAAAACTGCCTTTTTCCACATGGTGCATTCTCCTTTCGGTTTTCGTGTTCGGGCAGGAAACCAAAGCCTTATTTCCGAACCGTGGCTGTGGCGGCGAGTTCCAGAGTGTCGGTCAGGCCCGCCCGGAGGTAGTGGAAGCCCAGTCCGGCGATCATTGCGGCGTTGTCGCCACAGTATTCCGTTGCCGGCATACGAACCGTAACGTCGAATTTTTTACCCAATTTTATAACTGCCTGCCGCAGGGCGGAATTTGCCGACACTCCCCCGCCGATAATCAGCGTCCGCGCGCCGGTCGCCTTGACGGCCCGGCGGAGTTTGATACGCATTACGTCCACCACCGCGGCCTGAAAACCGGCGGCGATGTCGGCGATTTCCTGCTCGGAGAGGTGCTCCAGACCCCTGGCGACGCCGTCGCGTACGGCGCCTGGGACGCCGTTGTCGTGGTAGAGCACAGCCGTCTTTATCCCGCTGAAGGAAAAGTCCAGCGATTGCCCCTTCAGTAAAGTCCGCGGGAACCTGACCGCATCGTCCCGGCCTTGGCTTGCGGCGCGTTCGATTGCAGGACCGCCCGGATAGCCCAACTTGAGAATGGCTGCGACCTTGTCGAACGCCTCTCCGGCTGCGTCGTCGATGGTCGCGCCGAGAAGGTCCATCTCCATCGGCGAGCGGCACAGGTACAGCGAAGTATGCCCGCCCGAGGCGATCAGCGCCACGGCGGGATATTCAATCGGCCCGGCGTCCAGGGCAGGCGAATACGCATGGGCGTGGATGTGATTAACGCCGATAAGCGGAACGTCCCAGACCCACGCCAGCGTCTTAGCGGCCATCAGTCCGATCAGCAGCGAGCCGATGAGTCCCGGCTGGTTCGCAACAGCCACCGCGGACACATCGCCCGGATCGACGCCGGAATCGGCCAGCGCGGCGGAGATGACCGTATTAATCGCCTCCAGGTGCGCCCTTCCGGCGATTTCCGGCACGACGCCGCCAAAGCGGGCGTGCAGGTCTATCTGCGAGGCAACTACGCCGGCGAGGACTTCCCGCCCGTCTGCGACAACGGCGCAGGCGGTTTCGTCGCAGGTCGTTTCGATGCCGACCAGGATGTTCCGGTCGGCTTGGTGCGACTCGGCGGCGTTCATCGTCCCGACCCCCGGCCGCCTGAATGACCGCCTCTTGAAGGGCGCGTCGTCGGCAAAGGAAGGTTGCGTAACAATTTGAGCGCCTTGGCAAGTTGTGCGTCCGCTTCCAGTATTGAGCGTTTAAGACGCACGGATCGGAAGCCCGGCACAAACGAACGTCTGCTTGAGTGAGCGGGTTTTAAAGGGCGGACCGGAGGCCGGACGGCGACCATCGCTTCGAGTCGCAGCAGTTTGAGCCGTTCGATTTGGGCGACTGTCAGCCTGGTCGGCACGTCAGGACGCAGCCCGGATCGTTTCCGTCGCAAATGCGGTTGCGTGGCGGGCTGTGCCTGAGACGTTGCAACAGGCGCCCGGGCGGCGGTGGTGGCCGGTTGTGTCGCCGGCGGTTCGGCAAGGAAGTATTCGCCGGTGGTAAGGTATATTTTACCCAGCCCGTGACCGAGGTCGAAGGTGCTCTGGACGGACCACTTTCCGTAACTTTCCCCGCCCAGAAGCACCGCTCGTTCGTGGAGTTGAAGTGCGCCGGCGACAATCTCGGCGGCGGAGGTAGTCCGCTCGTTTATCAACACCACCATCGGCGTCGGGGGGTAAGTCCCGTCGGCATGGGCGTAGTAGGTGTGTTGCTCATTCCGCCGACCGGCGGTCCGGACGATCAGCCCTTCCTCGATGAACCGATCTACCACTTCGACGGCGGACGACAGCAGGCCGCCGGGATTGTCGCGAAGGTCCAGCACCAGCCCTCGCGGTCGCCCCAGGCGGCGGTACGCTTTTTGAAGTTCGCCGGGCGTTCGATCCAGAAACTCGCCGATGCGGACGTAGAAGATTTTCATGGCCCCGTCCAGCACATAACGCCACTGCCCGTCCTCGTCGCGAACGATGCCGGTTACTGTCTCGATCTCGGTGCGATCGGGCGTCAACCGACAGGTGAATTTCCCGCCACCTGTTTTCCGCAGGCGAAGCGTGACGGGACGCCGGTCGATCGGGGTGAGTAACTTGCGGGCCTGGTCGAGCGTCAGATAAGCCGCCTCGACTCCGTCGATGGCGAGGATTTCCAGTCCGCCGAAGAGACCGGCCTTGTGCGCGGGACTGCCCGGCGCCGGTCCGACGACAAAAAGCCTGTTGCTTTCGGCGGTAATTCGCAAACCGGTTTCAATCCACGTCCCTTCGCTCCGTCGATTGAAAGGGGCCACCTTGCCCGGCGGTATATAAACGGAGAATTCGTCCACCTGCCGGACCATCCCGTCGATAGCGCCCCGACAGGCCCGGTCCGGCTCAATGCCGGTATAACCCTGCCGGGATATGAGTTTATACGCCTTGAAGGCCCCGGCAAGGTCGTCTAATGCCGGGTCTTGTGGTGAGAGACGCAATGGCTGACGGCGAGCGAGCAGTAACGCCAGCCCCGCCAGGCAAAGAGCGACGACCATCCAGATGAGATTGCGCCAGGACACGGTAGGTTGCATTCTCAATTGACAATCGGCAATCGCCGATCTGCAATCGAAATGGGCAGAGGCGGACTTGAACCGCCGACACCGTGATTTTCAGTCACGTGCTCTACCAACTGAGCTACCTGCCCGTATGGATTCGCTGGTCAATATCGCAGGAAACGTCTATCGACATAAATTACTCTACGCTAAACCGCGCACGCGGTCAAGACTTTGGCGGGATGAATTGTTACATCAGGACTATTCGACACACGATAGATCGTCCCCGGAGCGACAGCCCGCAGATAGCTATCTGTGGGCTGTTTCGCGGTCTAATCATTCGTTGAGTGTGTCGATGATTTTCCGCCTGTCGGACTCGGACCATTTAACCAGATTGAAATAGTCGAACAGGCATACGCCGGCCAGACCCTTTCGGGCGCATAACTGAATCTGCGGAATCAGGGTCTGAATTGTCTGGCCCCAGATTAATCCCAGCCCCATGATGAATTCAGCGCCTTCCGCGGCGGCAGGACCGGACCGGGCGGTCTCTTCGACCACGTCAAGCCGGGGCGTGTACTGCATAATGGCGGCGTAATCCAGATACCCCTTCCTGCACCAGGCCGACCAGTCCTGAAAGATCGCCCAGAAACGCCGGACGTGGTAGGCGGGATGCATTTGCCTGCTTGGAACGATTCGATCGAGAACCATTGGCTTATCCGGCGTGTCGATCTCGTGCCGACCTGTCGGAAACAGCGCCGCCGAGACCTTCTTGCCCGAAGAGCGGACTTTCGCGGAGATGCGCCCGACGAAATCGGTCAGCCCGTCGGCGTTGAATCTGTTCCACTCGTCCCACAGTTCGGAGTTCTCGTCCAGTTCGACGGGGTCGCGTCCATATCGGCTGCGGAACTGGTCCCTGTGGTAGTCGCAATAGCAGGGCGAGTGCATATAGCGGATATAATCGAGGTGGAAGCCGTCGGCAGGATATTGCTCGATTATCTCCTCAACCAGCGAGAGCATGTATTGCTGCGATTCGGGCCTCAACGGACACAACGTCGGACAGTCTGAATTCACAACGTTGATGACTTTACCGGCGTCGTCGATACCGTGCAGCTCCGGATGCGCCCGCCCGCCGTCGCCCCAGAAGCAGAACCACGGGTGTATCTCGATGCCGGACTCGGCCGCCGTTTCGCACAGCACGGCCAGTACGTCCCAACCGTAATAATTCTTCTCTATTCTGCTTCGATATGCGGTCGCACCGTCGTGCGTCCTGACGCAGGGGAAGATCAGATTAAAACCCATCTCGGCGCAATTGGAGACTATTCTGCGGACCTGCTCCGCTCCGGCGACGGGGTCCTTCGACACCTCTTCCCGTAGAGAACCTTCCAGCCCGATCCAGACAGCCTTCTTCCGAAAAACGCTCATTTGAATTCTGGTACGTACCCTACTCGCGCTGCGACGTTCTTACCGTTGAACCAAACATATACCGTGCGACTAAGCCGCTGGTTTGAAAGGATCTTTCCCGTATAATACGCGCCCACACCCTCGAAGATCATAGCGCTGGCCGGCTCGTATCCGATCCGCTGGACCAGCATCACCTTGTGCCCGCGATACAGCGGCGCCACGACGGTTGGTCGGTCCTTATGCGGGCCGTCAGGATCGTCCGGAACCAGGCGAAAAACCGTATCGATAAACTCCCTGCTCTGTCCGACTTCCGGCAGGTAAGACCAGTACATCCTGCCTGCCCGATCCATTGTCTTTCGTGAGAACGATTTGGTTTCGATAACTTTGTGTTTCCCGGCCTCGGCTATTTCCTTGAGAGTGCCGCCTTTTTTGTCAACTTTGACCTTCATGGTCTCGGCGGCGGCGCGGGCCTTCTTGAAGCCGCTGAATATCTTTATATCCCGGACAACCTCCTTGCGGATTTCGTCGTTAAGTTTTAGCGGGACATTGGCGACCCTGGCATCGACAAGCCGCCAGAGTAGCCTGCCGCGCCGACCGAAAACATACATTGCCCGGTCGAAGTCGTCGCCGCGCTTTATCAGCGATTCGTGCTTCTTCCGAACGGAACTTTGAAAAACCTCGGCGCCGGCCGCTATCGAAAGCACGCTCTGGCTTGCTTCGCCGGATTCCTCGCTTAAACCGGTCCATCCCAGCACTTCGTGACGGCGAATCTCGTTGAAGGACACCATACCCGTCCGACCGGCGGAAACGGGAACCAGGTTGACCGGTTCGGACGGAAAAATCACATTCACATCATCGAAACCCGCGCAGGTAACCCATTTTATCGGCGGTAAGTCCATTTTCTTGTTGTCTTTACGGATTCGCTCCAGGGCTTCGCCAAGTGTGATGTCATTCTCCCAGGGTTCGATCCTGACGACGACCTGCTCGTCAAGGGAGAATTTATCGTGCCGGCCGAAGGGATAAACAATCTTTACTTTCGAGAGGATCTCGAGCTCTTCAATAACCGCTTTCAAAGCCGCTTTCTTAAAAGGCAGCGCAGAAACCTTCCGGCTCTGCAGAAGGGCGTCGGCGGGACGTATCATCTCGGCGGC
>DAOVFI010000700.1 GCA_030673005.1 Planctomycetales bacterium | reverse complement strand
GATGAATCGCTTGACGCCGTGGACGAACCAGTTGCCTTCGGCGTCCTGGTACACGTGGGCGGCGCACTTGACGGCCTGGAGGTCGCTTCCGGCGTCCGGCTCGGTAAGCACCATCGCCCCGGTCCATTCGCCGCTTGACATTCGGGGAAGGTATTCCTGTTTTATCTCATCAGACGCAAAGGCGTTAATCGTCTCGGCGATACCCTGGAGGCCGTAGATGTTCATCAGCGAAGCATCGGCCCGGCTGACGATCTCGTTGCTCATCGTATAGACAAGGTTAGGACAGTTCAGCCCGCCGAAGCGGTACGGCAGCGTGAAACCCATCAAATCGGCCTGGCCGAGCAATTTTATCGCCTCGGCGATGCCGGGCGCGTAGGTAACCGAACCGTCGTCGTTGAGCGTGTTGCCGATGCGGTCGGTATCTTCAGCCGTCGGTGCGATCCGCTCGCCGGCAAGTTCGCCCAGTATCGTCAGTATCCGCCGATAGTTATCAACGGCGTCGGCTTCGTCGGTCGGGGCGTGGTCGAACTGCCCGGCAAACCTGAAATCCTCTTCCATGATCCCCGCAAGGCGGGTAATGTCCATGTGCTCGAAACAAAACTGTATGTCGTCGTTGTCGGTGAAAAAGTTTGCCATGTCACTTTCCTAAAAAATCAGCAGGGATGCAGGGGATACAGGGGATTTTTATTTTTACTTAATTTTTTATCCTATGCATCCCCTGCATCCCTGCCTGCTTTTTTTATCCTTTTGCTCCTGCCCCGGAGCGGACGACCTTGATTATTTTCGGGATTACATCATTCAGGTCGCCGACGATGCCGTAGTGGGCGACGCCGAAGATCGGGGCGTCTTTATCGTTGTTAATAGCGATAATTTTTGCCGATTCGGCCATTCCCGCGCGGTGCTGGACTGCCCCGCTGATTCCGCAGGCGATGTAAAGGGCCGGGCGGACGGTCGTACCGGTCTGGCCGATTTGGTGGTCGTGGGCGACGTAGCCCAGATCGACGGCTGCACGCGATCCGCCGACGGCCGCCCCGAGACAACCGGCCAGGTCCCATATCAACTGGAAATTCTCGCGGCTTCCCACGCCCGCCCCGCCGGCGACGATGATACGGGCGGCCTTGAGGTTGACCGCCTTTCCCCGCCGATGCGATTCAATAATCTGAAGCGGCAGCGACAGGCCGGCAAGGTCCGCGTCGCAGTCAA
>DAOVFI010000096.1 GCA_030673005.1 Planctomycetales bacterium | reverse complement strand
ATTTCAGAAAAGGAGAGTATTAAAAATGTCTTCGACTGAAACCAAAGAGCGTCTGGCGATTAACGGCGGTCCCAAGGCGGTAACGAAAGAGCCGGGGGATATGTTCACCTGGCCGATTGTTACGAAAGAGGACGAGGATGCCGTGCTGGAGGTGCTCCGCCGCGGCGCAATGAGCCACACGGACGTTACGCTGAAGTTAGAGGAGGAAATCGCGGATTGGATGGGAATGAAGTACGCCCTGGGCCACTGCAACGGCACCTCGGCGCTTCTGGGAGCGATGTGGGCCTGCGGCGTCGGCGTCGGCAGCGAGGTCATCGCGCCTTCGCTGACCTTCTGGGCCACTACCCTCCAGGCTCTGTCGCTGGGGGCGACCGTCAACTTCGCCGAATGCCTCGAAGACACCATCTGCATCGACCCTGCCGACATCGAGCACCGCATCAATGAAAACACGAAGGCGATCATACCGGTGCACTATTGCGGCTACCCCGCCGAGATGGACGAGATCATGGCCATTGCCGAGAAGCATAATATCAAGGTAATCGAGGACGTCTCGCACGCCCAGGGCGGCCTTTACAAAGGGCGGATGACCGGCACGATCGGGCACGTCGGGGCCTTCAGCATGATGAGCGGAAAGAGCCTCGCCTGCGGCGAGGCCGGGATGCTCGTTACAAACGATCGGGAGATTTACGAACGGGCCGTCGCCTTCGGGTTTTACGAGCGGACAGGCGAGAAGACCGAATGGAACAAGGCATCAGGTCAAATCACAATTCCCGAACTGAAGAAGTTTTCCGGCCTGCCAATGGGCGGATACAAGTATCGCCTCAACCAGACAGCCTCGGCCATGTGCCGGGTGCAATTGAAATATTACCCTGAGCGGATAAAAGAAATACAGAAGGCGATGAACCGCTTCTGGGACCTTCTTGAAGGTACTCCGGGCGTCAAGGCCCACCGCCCTCCGGCAGAATCCGGCTCGACCATGGCCGGTTGGTACGCTTCCAAAGGTCTGTACCGACCCGAGGAACTTGGCGGATTACCCGTTGAGAAATACTGCCGGGCCGTTCAGGCCGAGGGTGTCGATGTCGCCACGCCGGGGGCCAATTTCCCACTGCACCTGCATCCTCTCTTTCACGAGGCGGACATCTATGGCCACGGAAAACCCACCGTCATCGCCAACGCCAAACGCGACGTTCGCCAAGGCCCCGGTTCGCTGCCGGTTACCGAGAGCATCCCTCAAAGGTGCTTCTCGATCCCGTGGTTCAAACACGACCGCCCGGAGATAATCGCCGAGTACGCCGCCGCTTTCCGCAAAGTCGCAGAGCACGCCGACGAACTACTGTGAAGTGGCACGGGCGCCTGCCTGCCGGCAGGCAAGGTCTCGCCCGTGATAAACAATCATGGCCGGGACGGCCATTCCACAGATCGCAGAACACGCCGACGAACTGCTGGAATCGTAAGCGCCACAAGATGTAAAAAAACTATAACGCTAAACGGCAAGCCTTACCGGCTTTGCCGTTTAGCGTTTTTTTATTTCAAACCGTTGACAAAATTCCCTCTGCGCGCGAAAAATCAATAGACATTTCAACCGTTAATTAATGGAAAGGGCGAAACATGTTCGGCATCAGGGATCGCGGCAGCACGGTCGGACGCGAGGTTCTCGGCGGACTTACAACCTTCATGGCGATGAGTTACATACTATTCGTCCAGGTTGGTCTGCTGGGAAGCAAGGGCGTCGGAATGAACGACGGCGGGGTGCTCATGGCCATGTGCATCTCGGCGGGGATTGCGTGTATCCTGATGGGCATCTGGGCAAATTACCCAATCGCCCTTGCCCCGGGGATGGGAGAAAACATTATCTTCATCGGTTTTGCCGCCACCATGACCGGATGGGGAGCGGGGTATCTTGGCTGGCAAATGGCGTTGGCGCTGACGGCGCTGGCCGGTGCAATCTTCCTGCTGTTGAGCACCGTGGGGCTTCGCTCGCGGGTTCTCAACGCCATCCCCGATTCGCTCAAGAGCGGCATCGCCGCCGGTATCGGCCTGTTTATCGCCGTTATCGGTTTCAGTTATGGCAACCTCGTCGTTCCCGGCGGGGCATTAGTGGATTTTCCCGGTTTTGAAGGCAATATCGAGGCGTGGCTGACGATGATCGGTCTGGCCGTTACGTTGGCTCTACTGGCCTTTCGCATCCGCGGGGCGATTCTCATCGGCATACTTGCTACGACCGGAATCGCGCTGGTATTGGGCAAGACACAATGGCAGGCTCCTTTAGCCATGCCCGGCGGTCTGACCCAAACCGCCGGCGGATTCGTCCCGGGTTTTGCAAACCTATGGAAGGCGATTCCGGGACACGGGCTTGAGATCGTAACGATGCTGTTCATCCTGCTGTTTATGGACTTGTTCGATACGGTCGGTACACTGGTGGGCGTTGCTAAGCATGCGAACCTGATGCGCGAGGGTCGGTTACCCAGGGCCGAACGCGCCCTGGCCGCCGACGCCGCCGGAACAGTCATCGGCGGCTGCCTGGGAAGCAGCACCGTTACCAGTTACATCGAGTCCATCACAGGCGTCCAGGCAGGCGCAAGGACGGGACTGGCTGCCGTTGTTACCGGCGTATGCCTGCTGGCGGCAATGTTCTTCGGACCGCTGGTGCAGATGGTGATGGGCGAATTCGGCGCAGGAAAATTCCCCATGATAGCCCCGGCCCTGATTGTCGTCGGGGCAATGATGCTCCGGGCGATACGCGACATCAACTGGGACGATGCGACCGAATACATACCGGCATTCCTGACGATGATTGCCATGCCGCTGGCATACAGCATCTCGGCGGGCATCGCCATCGGCTTCGTCTCTTACGCCTTCGGGAAACTGGTTACAGGGCGGATAAAGGAGTGTCCGATTATCGTCTATGTCTTCGCCGTACTGTTTATCATTCAGTACGCATTCGTCATGCCGAAGGGATAGACGTATCAGTGTCGCTTGCGGTTTCGCCGCGAAAGAAGAAGGAACGCGCACGGGCCGGATCACTCGACCTTCATACCGGTGATTTCCGTCGCGCCGGCTCGCAGGCGCTCAAGCGCCTCTTGCAGGTGGACTACCCTGGCGGAAACGCGAAGTGTAATCGTGGAGCAGTCGTTTTCGAAGTCGCATGTATATTTTATGTTCACCACCTTCACGTATCTGGCCCGGAGCAGCTCCTCGTAGCGATTGATTGCCTCGGCGGACGTACCCGGCACATTGATTGTAATCCTTTTTGTGAACCTTACGGGAATGCGGCGATCAACGAAGTCCAGCACTATCAGGGCGAACAGGACGATAACGACGGCGACAAATGAAACAATGAACATGCCGAAACCAGCCCCCAGGCCTATGGCGGCGGTGCACCAGAGGCTTGCGGCTGTGGTCAGTCCGCGGATACCCACGCCGTACTGTATGATAGCGCCGGCACCCAGGAAGCCGATACCACCCATCACGCCGTAAGCGACCCTTGCCGGGTCTATCCGAATAGCCAGGTTCGAGCCGGTCTTTCCGAACACTTGTCCGAAATGCAGCGAGACCACCATCGCCATTGCTGCGCCAAGCGCAACAAGCAGGTGTGTTCGCAGACCGGCCGCCCTTCCGTGCTGCTTGCGCTCCAGGCCGATAAGCCCGCCGAGCGCCGCCGCTACCAGCAGACGGAGTATCGCCTCCTGCTGCCAGGAGTCGAGAAAAATCGATGCCTGAATCATCGCAGTTACCCTTTGACCGGACGAGAATGATTTATCGCCGCCGTCGCGGTGAGGCCTTGACCCTCACCCGCGCATCCTTGCCGGGGCTTTTTGCCGGCTTGAGCACTCGCAGCGCCTTCTTCAGGTCGGCTACCTTGAAGATGGCCATCGTTTTGCCTCCGCGCGCCCCGCCCGTGCAATAGGCGTAATTGATATTAATGTGCGCAGCGGCGAGTTTCTCGACCACGGCGGCAAAATTACCGGGCCTGTTGGCAAGTTCCATCGTCAGAACTTCGGTCTCGGTGAACTGGTCGTTCGCCTTGCCAAGGATGCGGCGGACCTTCTCCGCATCGTCGGCGCAGACGATCCGCAACACGCCGTGCTCGCTGGAATCCACCAGTGTCAGCGCAATTATATTAACCTTTGCCTTGGCCAAGGCCGTCGTTACCTGGGCAAGGACGCCGGGCTTGTTGACCAGAAATATCGAAAATTGTGTTTGTACCTGCATATCTTCACCTTCAATTAAAGAACCACCACCTTGAGTATAGTCGCACGACCGCAAACGGGCAAGCACAGAAGCCCAGCCATTCGACTCGTGCTTCGTAGCGAAGATTTGCTACTTCGCAGAGTAGCAATGGCTGGGCCTGGCAAGCGCCGGGGCTTCCATTCATCCTGGAGTTGGGGTAGAATTCCTGATTCGCAGATTGAAATAACAGCAGAATGAGGCAATACGGTGAACGATAAACCTGATGAAAATCAAGGCGGGCTGGACGAGTCTCTACAGCGTGAGATAAACGAGGCCCTCGGCGGCGGGAGTATCGAGGAACTGTACGGCGAATCGGACCTGCCTATGCCGTCGGCGACGCCGCTGGACGGGCAGGGCGAAGTCAGGCCCGACCAGGTGCGCCGGGGACGGGTCATTGACGTTGATTCCCGGGCGGCGCTGGTGGACCTTGGCGGAAAGGACCAGGGACTGGTTCCTCTCGAGCAATTCGAGGAAGAACCCGCCGTCGGGGACGAACTCGAACTGATGGTCATCCGTTACAACCGCAGCGACGACCTGTGGGTGCTGTCGCGCGAAGGGGCCGTCGAGCGAACCAGTTGGGACAGCCTCCACGAGGGCCAGATAGTCGAGGCCTTCGTCGAAAAGACCAACAAGGGCGGGCTGGAGGTCAAATTCAGCGGCATCGGGGCCTTTATGCCCGTCAGCCAGATAAGTCTCTATCGCGTCGAAGACCCGGAAGAGTTCGTCGGGAGCAAACTCCGCTGCCAGGTCGTCGAGGCCGACCGCCACGACAAGCGTGTAATCGTCTCTGCCCGGGCGGTAATGGAACTGGAGGCCCAGCAGAAGCGCGAAAAACTCCTGGCCGAACTGGCCGAAGGCGACGAGCGAGAAGGCGTTGTCCGCCAGGTGATGCCTTTCGGGGCGTTCGTCGATCTCGGCGGCATCGACGGGCTGGTGCACGTCTCCCAGATGAGCCACGAGCGAGTCGAGGACCCCGCCGATTTCGTCAAGCCCGGACAGACCGTCCAGGTGAAGGTCCTGAAGATGGACGCCGAGACCGGACGCATCTCGCTGGGTATGAAACAGGTCCAGCCGGACCCGTGGGATAATGTGGAAAACAAGTATCCGACCGGCCTGGCCGTCGCCGGGCAGATTACGCGACTGGAGAATTTCGGTGCGTTCTGCCGACTCGAACCGGGTCTGGAAGGGCTTATTCCCATCAGCGAGATTTCCTGGACGCAGCGTCTTCGCCATCCGTCCGACGTCCTTGCCGTCGGGCAGGAGGTCCAGGTTGCCGTCCTGAAGGTCGAACCGGAGCGCCGGCGGATTTCACTGTCTTTCAAGCAGGCACAGGCAAATCCCTGGGCCGGCGCGAGCCTGCGTTATGAATCGCAGAGCGAATATCCCGGCCTGGTCAGCCGGATCACCGAGTTCGGCGCGTTCGTCGAACTCGAGCCGGGCGTCGAGGCCCTGGCGCACATCTCGGAACTGTCCGACGGACAAATCCGCCGGGTCGAGGACGTCGTCCAGATCGACCAGACCGTCCGCGTCCGCGTCCTTTCCGTCGATGAACAGGCCCGCCGGATTTCAGTAACCATGAAAGGCGTCAGTCAGGACAGTGAATCGTCAGCCGCAGCTGCCGACGTCCCAACGCCAGCAAAAAAGAAACGCAAAAAATCCCTCCGCGGCGGACTGGATTGAGAAAAACCGTAGGACCGGAATACCGGATACCGTCAGACCATCAGGGTGGCACGGTCAAGGGATGTTGAGGCTGTTTGGCCTCAACATCGCTTGGCCGTGGTGCGGCGAAACCACGGCCAAACCTCACTTCCTGCCTTCGCCAAGTCGCCGACGCGACAAAGCCGCTTTGGCGACATCGTGGCTTCGGCAGGCAGGCGTTCGGCTTGACCGTGCCACCGATATCTGACTATTTTTGCGAGTTCAACGCCCTTTTACCATGTTCGACACTGATGACACTATCGTAGCCGTCAGCAGCGCCGCCGGGGCGGCGGGTCGGTCGATTGTCCGCCTTTCCGGGCCTGAAGCGGTTCATCTGGCTGAAGGCGTCTTTTCAGAGCCTTTGGCGCGCCTGGGCGGTTTTCGCAGCGTCGGCGGGACGGTTTCAGTGGATGGCCCTTACCCTATCGCCGTCCCGGCGCGGGTGTACGTCTTTCGCGGGCCGAGGAGTTACACACGCCAGGACGTGGTTGAACTGCACGTTCCGGGCGAGGTGGGCGCTGCGGTTGTCTGCTCGGCTGTGATTGACGCCGGCGCTCGCCAGGCCGGTCCGGGCGAGTTCACTGCGCGGGCATTCCTGAGCGGCCGGCTTGATCTCGCATCCGCCGAAGCCGTCGCCGACGTTATTGACGCCCAGGCCGACGCCCAGTTGCGTTCCGCCGTCGGCGTGCTGGACGGGGCCTTGGCGCGCCTCTGCCGTCCCGCCGCCGAGACGCTGACCGAGGCGCTGGCCGTCATTGAGGCCGCCATCGACTTCGCCGATGAGGGACTGGAACTTACGGGTTCGGCCGAACTGGCCGCTACTATCGGTAAAGTTGCCGACGATTTATCCGGGGCGTTGTCGGCGGCGGGACGCTGGCGGACCGGCGGCGGCGAAGTCTGCGTAGCGATCGCAGGCCGGCCCAACGCCGGTAAAAGTTCGCTGCTGAACGCCCTCAGCGGGGTGGAACGTGCGATTGTCTCGGCGATGGCGGGCACGACACGCGACGTGCTGAGCGCGCCGGCCAGACTGCCGGGAGGCGCGCAGATAATGCTGCTTGATGCCGCCGGCCTGGAAGTCTTCGCCGACCGCGCCGACCCGCTCACCCGGGCCGCACATTCTGCCGCACGCGAGGCGATCCGCTCTGCCGAGGCGATCCTGTTCGTTATCGATGTAACTGACGACCTTGCCTACCGGTCTTTGACCCTGCCTTCGGCTCTGAGGCTCAGGCTCGAAGAGAGGCTCAGACCCGAAGGGCAGGCAGGCGATCCCAACGCGAACGAACGGTTATTTTTCGAGGTGGTAGAACTCAATCGCCGTGCGCCGCTGCTGATACTCGCCAACAAGACAGACCTTGTGGCAGATCGCCGTTCAATCGAAGGGTGGCACGGTCAAGTCAAAGACTTGGCCGTGGCGGGCGACGACACGGCCAAGCTCCACTCCGTTCCGCTTGACCGTGCCACCCCCGCCCGTCAATCCCGGATTGACAGAGCACCGGTTGCCGATCCGGACAAATGTCTGGTCGCCTTGCGCCGCCGCTTCGACAGAGACGTTCTACCGATAAGCGCCCTGACGGGCGCGGGTCTTGACGATCTCCGCCGTGTCCTCGCCGAGCGACTGGACTTACTGGCCGCCCCCCAGCCGGGCGGACTGCTGCTGCACGACCGCCAGCGCCGAAGCATCGCCGCCGCAGTCGAGGCCGCCGGCCGGGCCGCCGAAATGCTGAACCGGGCGGACGAAGTTTCAGACATAGCCGAACTCGCCGCCGTAGAACTCCGCTCATCCCTGGCCGGACTGGCCGAAATCACCGGACAGGTCGTTACCGAAGACATCCTCTCAACCATCTTCGCCCGCTTCTGCGTGGGGAAATAATGGGCCGCAGAGGCACAGAGAACGCAGAGATATAAAAACTCTAAAGGATTACTCTACGCATTAAGCATTTTCTTCAATCGGCTCAAAACACGGCCGGGATTGCATAGCCTGCACTGCCATATAGTCATAACGTGCCAGCCATGCTTTCGAAGCAAACGAGCAGTACATGAGCGTGATATTGTGCAGCCCGAAGGGCTGAAATAATACAGCCCAAGGCAACGCCTTGGGTTTGAGGGTACCTTAAAAGCAACAAGCCTTGAAAGGGCGAAATAACTCGTTTCGTAAAGATCTATCGCGCCCTTACAGGGCTTGATTGGTTGAGTGGCATCCTATACCCAAGGCGTTGCCCTGGGCTGTATTATTTTCAGCCTTTCAGGCTGGGCTTATGGAAACCACCGACATCTGCATTTCCGCTCATCAACCTATCCTACCATCCATGACTACCGTTACCAGTATTCTAGACTTTCGATTTTAGATGCAAGATTTGCTACCGGAACGGCCAAACAATTCGTAAGCAGGACATATCGTGCCATGTCACGACTATGCAGAGTAGCGCTATCCCGCGGAACGCCTTTGGTAATTCGACTCGTCAAACAACACTCCCGGCCTACTTTCCAGCATCCTTGCTTTTCTTTTCCGCTTCCTTGACGAGTTTCATGATGTTATCGACCAGTACTCCTTCTGCATCCTCCGTA
>DAOVFI010000665.1 GCA_030673005.1 Planctomycetales bacterium | reverse complement strand
GATTGGCCGTGGAATATGCATCCGAAAACTCCACGGCCAAGTGATTCAAGGTCAAATGACCTTGAATCACTTGACCGTGCCACCCGATGCCGCGTTAAATCCATGAGAAGACACGCATTTACATTAATCGAACTGCCTTTCGACAGGCTCAAGACAGTTCGCAAGTGTAAAGGCCAGGCCTTTACACTTGTCGAACTGCTGGTGGTTGTGGCGATTATCGCTTTGCTTATTTCCATTCTGTTGCCGTCGCTGGGGCGGGCCAAGGAGGTGACGCGGCGGGTTATGTGCCTGAGCAACATGCGCCAGATGGCGACGGCCGCCCACAGTTACGCGACGGTTTCCGACGATTCCTTCCCCATCGCGTACTACTTCAAGGTCAGCCCCGGCCTGTTCGTGTCCTACGCCTGGGACTTCAACTCCACCAAGGACTGGGGCACTGGCAAGACGCGTATCGAGCCGGGTCTGCTCTGGTGCGGGGCCGGCGTGATGGAAATCCAACAGTGCCCGTCGTTCCGCGGCGCAGCCAACTGGCTGGAGGACCCATACACAGGATACAACTACAACACCAGTTACGTCGGTCACGGTTCGGGCGAGTCTATCGTCTCGCCGGTAAAGACCGCCGATGTCCGCAATCCCGCCGGCTGTGCGCTGTTCGGCGACGGGCAATACGCCGGCGGCGCAAACAAGTTTATGCGCGCCCCCTGGCCCAGTGCGGGCGATGCGGGCTTTTTCGGCAGGGCCGCCGGCACGCAGGGATTCCGGCATCTGGGAAAGACCAACGTCGCCTTCTGCGACGGCCACGCAGTCTCGCTGAGCGAATGTTACACGAATACAGACCCGGCAGAGGTTTCCAACATCGCGCCGGGCACCGGATTCCTATCATCCGATAACAGCATGTACGACCTTGAGTAAGCAGCGCCGGTGCGGAGAATATTGAACAAGGAAACTGCCTGCCCTTCGGGTCCGAGCCTCAGGGTCGAAGACCGGCAGGCAGGTGTCGAATGTCGAAGTGAACAGATTTTGCGAAAAGGCTCTTTTTTTACTTCATAATTCGAAATTCCTCATTCAATATTCGACATTCATTTTTTATCCCGCTTATCCCTGCAAAATGCTTTTTGAACCTTTGCAAACGGCTGAACTGTTACCAAGATTCAATTTTTTCTGCTTATCATTACTCCCCGTTGTCCTGTCAGACGACCGGTGTTTATGGTGCGGTTATCAATTTCAAGGCTGTGCTTGAATTGGTCCCGTTGTTGCGTGCGATTATTTCATCCGTCGGGCCGACTTTTTTGTCGCGGTTGAAATCGTA
>DAOVFI010000242.1 GCA_030673005.1 Planctomycetales bacterium | reverse complement strand
CCGGAAAGTCCTCCCAGTGGTCGTGGAGGTGTTCCTCTGCCAGCGAGACGTTCTTGACGGCGGTAGCCGAGACTCCGGGCGAGAACTCCTCGAAGCGATCAATCCATATCCAACGCATCAGCCCCAAACTCCGCTTCAATTTCCAATTTCAAATTTCCGATTTCCAATTGGAAAACACAAAGGATTCACTTTGAATCGCCGGGACTCCGCTTTGCTCCGTCCCGGCCTACGGCTACGGCTTTGCTCCGTCCCGGCCTGCGGTTTCCGAACCATTCCTATCCGCCGACTTTGTTCTGGACGTAGTTGACTATGGTCTGGACTTTGAACAGTTCCTGAAGTTTGCTGACATCGGGGTCCTGGTCGAACTGTCCGAATTCCACGTGCGGCATGGACTCTTTCATCTTGGCAAGCCCTGTTTCGGTGAGTTTCCCGTCGGAGACGAATTCCGGATTGTTCAGGATGTTGTCGGGGAACAGATCGCCCGGAGGTATCTTGATCCCGAAGGTCTTTTCGAGCCTGAATACTATGTCCAGGAAATCGATGGATTCTGCGCCGAGGTCGCCCATGAGGGTCTTTTCGGGTGTTACTTCGTCTTCATCGACCCCCAGCGCCTCGATAAGGGTTTCTTCGACCTTCTTGTAGATTTCATCCTGTGTTGTCGGCATAACGAATATTCTCCTGTTCTTTGTAAACGGTACGTTTTTTATAACCGTTCAGACCTTTTCTTCTGCATACGTCTAAACTCTTACGTTTTTTTCACGAGAATCCGTGTAATTTTTCCGGTAAGTCGGAATCCGTGGACTACATATAAGAAAGTTGTCCGTCAAAGTCAACGCGATACCTGCGCCAGTGCTTCGGGTCCGCCGATGAGTTTGAACTGTTTCTTCAGTTGAGCGATTATCCGTTCGTCGGCCGCCGCTGCGGGGCCGAAGAAATCGGCCACGTTGAAACTTCGCAGTTCCAGTCGTCCCTGTACGGCGGTCTGACCGTCGCCGACCGTGCCGACGCCCTTGAATTTGGCGATGTCGCCGTCAATCTTCAGCAGTTCGACCTCGGTCCGCAGGATCCCGCCGGGCGTAACGAAATTACCATAACGGATGTTCCTCGCCGCCGACAGGACGATCATACTTTTGGAAAAATCCTGTTCCAGGCGTACCAGCCAGGCGGCAGCCTGCACAAGCGATTCGAGCATAAGAACTCCCGGCATCACCGGGAATACGGGAAAATGGTCGGCCAGGTATTCTTCAGCCAGCGAGAGCGTCTTGATGCCGACAATCCGCTTGCCCGGCTCGATTCGCTCGATTCTGTCTATTAGATAAAATTTCATCGTATTTGCCCGTTTCCGTAAGGGTGCAGATTTTTAATCCATTTTTGATTGTCAATCAAGCAATTTTTCTGTTTTCAGCAGGGATGCGTCTTTTTTTACAACGTATTCGGAGCCGGTTTCGTTGAGAGCCTGAACGTTGCATGGGCGTCTCGCCTACCTGCCGGTTGGCGCGACGCCCGTGCCACGAGCTCTCAACGTAACCGCCTCACGTATTCGGGAAAGTTCTTGCCCTGTGCGGTTTGTTTTCCTAGAATCCGCCACGATTGTGTCGCCGGCGCTGTAGTGTCGGCCGGATGAGTATGCGGCGCGAAGCCGCGCGAGTGAAAAAAAATACGGAGAAGAAAGATGGAAGTAGTAATCTGCAAGACATACGAGGACGTGAGCAGGGCGGCTGCACAGGTTGTGGCAGAAACACTCAACGAAAAGCCCGACGCCGTGCTCGGACTGGCGACCGGCTCAACGCCGCTGGGACTTTACAAGGAACTCATCCGTATGCACACCGAAGAGGGGCTGGACTTCTCGCACGTTACCACCTTCAACCTGGATGAATACGTCGGCCTGCCACACGACCATCCCCAGAGTTACTATTACTTCATGTGGGAAAATCTCTTCAAGCACATTAACGTCCCGGTGGAGAACATCCACGTCCCGTCGGGCACCGCCAATAACTACAAGGCCTTCTGCCAGTGGTACGAAGATCAGATCGACGAGTACGGCGGGATCGACCTTCAGGTGCTGGGCATCGGTTCCGACGGGCACATCGCTTTCAACGAACCTTCCAGCAGCCTGATGTCGCGGACGCGACTGAAGACACTGACCGAACAGACCATCAACGACAACGCCCGCTTCTTCGATAAGAAAGAGGACGTTCCGGTCTATTCCATCACGATGGGTGTCGGGACGATTCTCGATGCGGAGCGCCTTATACTTCTGGCCAACGGTGAAGGCAAGGCCGACGCTGTCGTCGCAGCCATTGAAGGGCCTGTCAGCAGCATGATTACCGCCAGCGCCCTGCAACTGCACCCCGACAGTATATTCTTCCTCGATGAGCCGGCTGCCGGCAAACTTCAGATGCGGGATTATTACGATTGGATACAAAAGAAAAAACCCGGCGCGCCGGGAACATAAGATTGCGGATTGCCTGCCCTGAGCGAAGTCGAAGGGTGGATTTCGGATTGCGGATTTTTAAATAATTCGCGTAATTCGTGTAATTCGTGGACTGATTGCAGACACGTCCGCCGTAGCCTTGGCGAAGGCGGATTAATGCTTCACTTGCTGCCTGGTCCCTGGTGCCTGATTAAAATGCAGATTTCTCCACTTAAATCTCTGGGTCGCAGTTTTATCCCTGAGGCGTTTCTGCCGGCGGGTGAGGATGAATATTATCTGCGCAATCAGCAGTCGGCAAAGAAGGCTGACGCCTGGCGTAAACTTCGCCCCGAGGAACTCGAGACACTCGTCAAGAACGGCAATACCGCCGACGACTGGGGCGCCGTGCTCGTGGTCGATCAGTTCAGCCCGCACCAGGTGATGGGCTGCCAGTTCTTCGGCCTGGTGCGAATCGGCCGGCTTGAGGAACTGTGCCTGACCTATCACGATATGTCCGTGCCGGTGGGCTTGAGCAACAGCCTGATAATCAACTGCGACATCGGCGACAACGCCGCCATCCACCACGTTCGATACCTGGCGCAC
This sequence comes from Planctomycetales bacterium, assembly GCA_030673005.1. Lineage (GTDB taxonomy): Bacteria > Planctomycetota > Phycisphaerae > SM23-33 > SM23-33 > DAOVFI01. The sequence continues at coordinate 1,445 of DAOVFI010000242.1, read as the reverse complement.
TACATCATCGGCGATCACGTCATCCTCCAGAACATCGACGAGATGCACGCCACCAACCACGCCAAATTCGGCAACGGCATCGTCAAGGACGGCGAAGACGAGGATACGCGAATCTGGATGGACCTGATTAACGAGGCGGGCGGACGGAGCGTAATACCCTTCGACGGCATGCTGCCGGCAGACGCCTATTTCTGGGCGAAGTTTCGCGACGATGCAGACTTGCTCGAGCGCTTCGGCCTGATGACGCAGCAGATGTTCGACACACGCCGCGGATTCTACGGCACGGTCGGCGAGAACTGCGTCGTCAAAAACTGCCGGATAATAAAGGACGTGAAAATCGGACCGGCAGCCTACGTCAAGGGCGCAAACAAACTAAAGAACCTTACGATTAACTCAAGCCCGGAAGAGCCGACGCAGATCGGCGAGGGAGTCGAACTGGTCAACGGGATCATCGGATACAACTGCCATATATTCTATGGTTGCAAGGCGGTGCGGTTCGTCCTGGGCGACAACAGCAGCCTCAAGTACGGCGCACGCCTGATCCACTCTTACCTCGGCGACAACTCGACGGTCTCCTGTTGCGAACTGCTGAACAACCTGATATTTCCCGCACACGAGCAGCATCATAATAACTCGTTCCTTATCGCCTCGCTGGTGATGGGTCAGAGCAACATTGCCGCGGCTGCGACCATCGGCTCGAACCATAACAGCCGGGCGCCCGACGGCGAGATACGGGCTGGCAGAGGTTTCTGGCCGGGGCTGTGCACCAGTTTGAAGCACAACAGCCGCTTCGTCTCGTTTGTCTTGCTGGCCAAGAGCGACTATCCCGCCGAACTGGACGTGCCGCTTCCGTTCAGCCTTGTCAGTAACGACGTGAGCGCCGATCGCCTGACGCTGATGCCGGCGTACTGGTGGATGTACAACATGTACGCACTGGCGCGGAATTCCTGGAAGTTCCAGGCCCGCGACGCCCGCAAGCACAAGCGCCAGAATGTCGAATTCGATTCTCTCGCGCCCGACACCGCCGAGGAGATGTTCACCGCAATGTCGCTCCTGGAGCAGTGGACCGCCCGGGCGCACGAGGGGTGGCACGGTCAAGTCGAAGACTTGGCCGTGGCGGATAACGATATGGCGGATGACGATATGGTGAGCGACGACACGGCCAAGCTCCACTCCGTTCCGCTTGACCGTGCCACCCAGCCTGAGATCCTCGCTCCGAACGTCGAAAATTCCCGCCGAAAGGTCGTTGTACTCAAAGCGGCGGAAGGCTGTCACGCTTACCGGCAGATGCTCCATTATTACGCGGTCAAAAATCTGATGGCGTACATGCAGGCCCGCGACGGTGCGACGCTGAAGTCGATGTGCGAAGAACTCGCCGGCCCGCGCTGTCGTCGATGGATTAACCTCGGCGGGCAACTCGTGATGGATGAGGATTTCCAGACGCT
>DAOVFI010000335.1 GCA_030673005.1 Planctomycetales bacterium | reverse complement strand
CGGTCGCGCAGCCAGTATCTGTCCTCGTCGGGCACGGGTGTTTCCATGAGGGTTTCGAGGACTTCATGGTGCAGTGTGGTCGGCAGGCGAGACCATTTCCGGGGCGGCTTCGTCGAGCCGGACGGGTCGGCCTCCATCAGTTTCTGGAGTACGCAGAATTTGCAGAAGGTCCGCACGGCCGCCAGCGCTCGGCCAACCGAGGCGGGACTCTTACCGGCGGCGCTCTGGGAACCGAGAAACTCCTCGATCTTTACAGGTGTGATTTTTTCCAGCGATCGGCAGCCGACATCGGCAAGGAACGAGCCGAACTGGATCAGGTCTCGCCGGTATGCCCGGCAGGTGTTATCGGCCAGGCCGCACTCGCCGCGAAGATAGTCGCCGAAAGACTCGACCGCCGCAAGCATATCAGCCGGCAGCGCGGAGACCTTCGGTAACCTGGCAGTAGTGCCGACAGTTACGGGCATCGTCCGTGAGTATCTTCCGATAGATGGGGCAGTCTTCGTAATGGTCGCCGCAGAGTCCCAGCGCCTCGTCCAGCCGGTGAAGCGAAAGACACGCCGCGCACCTTGGGTCGGCCTTTTCAAGAAACGGACACATGTAAATCTTATCGACGGAAGCGGCGATGCAACTTTACCTTTATCGTTTAGTCGTAGGGTGTGCAGGTTTTGTTTCCTGCACACCGCGATTTGCAAATGAGCGATTCGGTGCCTGCCTGCCGGCAGGTGCAGGGAACAGAACCTGCCGCACCCTACTGTTACTATTCGCTTACTTCTTCTTGGTTCGCCGGTTGTCCGGGTATCGTTTATCGATCCATCCGACGATGCCTTTTGCAAGCCCCTGGGCCTTGGAGCCTACACCTACGTTAAGGCTTTCCTTTGTCCTGCCCACGCAGTTGGCTGTGCCGATAACCTTGCCGGTGTCCTTGTCCACAAACTCTATGCGGGCGATGACTTCCTCAAGCGGTCCGAAGGCGTGGCCTACCATCGAGGCGTCTTCGTAATGGAGGACCTTGCCGCGGATCAGCAGCGTCTTGCCGCCGGGGATATTTGGAATTTTTTTAACGGCCAATTCCTTGGCGAATTCTCTCGGCAGGGCACTGAACAGGCCCGCCGGTACGCGTCCGTTCATATCGTCGGTAATCGGTCCGAGTTCGAAGCGATTGTACGCGCCCAGACCTGTACCGGCGGAAATGCCTTGCAGTGCGACAGAAGTGCCTTTACCCCCGGTGGCGGCGCCGAGGAGTTCCTTGGCGCCCCGGCTTATGCACCCGCTCGTTAGCGCTATAACGCCGGTCAACAGAATAACCATTGTCGTTCGTCGGTTCATAATTCATCCTTTCATCAGTTGTAGTAGCCGGTAGTTCGTAGGGTGTGCAGGTTCTGTATCCTGCACACCGCGATTAGCAAACGGCTTTCCGTGCCTGCCTGCCGGTAGGCAGGTGCAGGAAATAAAACCTGCACACCCTACGACTTCACAGACTCCAGAGCCCTAATTATTCTGCGCTGTATCTTTGCGGGGAAATGAAGCAAGGTAAAAAGGTCTTTCGGGAGAACGACGAAACAATCGCCGGGGTAGAGATAGTCCTCGCCGGATTCGTCGATGACCCTGATCATATCGAGGTTTTCGTCTCCCTCGTCAGGCAGCATCAGGTAGAGTTTGTACGCTTCGAGAGAGGCGGGATATTCATCATTGTTAACACACAGGCATAATTGTTTTTTTCGCTTGGTCATTTTTCCGCTCACAGTATTCGCTTGATTTTGAATTCAACTTGTCCGATTCCATGCGCTTCGTACCAGTGAATTTCGGCATCACATATTTTTCCTCGCCGTTGAATCCTAGCGTAACCCTTGCGCTTCCGCCACCTACCTTTGCCGTAAATCTTATTCAATCGCGGAAGGTCGCGTATTTCGTTTCCGGTTGCAAAAGTTAGCCGGTTCCGTATCTCGCCGAGTATCTTGAAGCTCTGCTTCATTCTGTCCTTCTTATTATAGCGGATAAGCCAGATCAGAGATAACGGTTTTCCACCAGGTCAAAGGTGGGCCTTCGTTTCACTCCGGCCCAGCCTGCCGCTTGTTCGTGGGGGCGTCTGTAAATGCCTGTTTTCCCCGGATTTTCCGCAATGCCCTGACGGCAGCGCGGCGGGCGGGTGCGCAACTGTCGTTGACGTACATTTTACGCAAAGCCGGAACGGCCAACCCGGCGGCGGGACCTATCTCGCCCAAGGCCCCGGCGGCGGAGAACCGCATATCCTCGTCCTCGTGTTTGAGTGCCTCAATAAGGGCCGGGATAACCGCCTCTGTCCGGGGACCGATCTTTCCCAAGGCCCCGGCGATGCTGGAAGGAACTTCACCGCCCTTGCTCCTCATCGCTTCGATTAAAGCCGGGATGACATCTTCTGTTACAGGCCCGATCTTCCCAAGTGCCCCAGCCGCACAAAACCGCATCGATCTTTCTTTATCCTTCAACGCCCGGATAAGCGCCGCTGCCGCCGCTTTTGCCTTCGGACCGATCTGCCCCAAAGCCCTCGCAGCCGCTGCACGCGTCTTTACTTCGGTGTTTTCCAGTTTCTTGATGAAGTCCGTTATTATCCGGTCTGTCTTGTGCCCGATTTTCGCCAGGGACGCCTTTGCCGACATTGCGACAAATGCGTTTTCATCCTTGGCCGCCTCAGTAAGTGCGGGAATGGCGCTTTTAGCGGCCCGGCCCATCCTTCCAAGAACCTCTGCCGCCTTGATCCGTATTTCGACGGCATTGTCTTTCAACAGCGCGATGAATACATCAGCAGCCTCACCGGCAGGCGGTTCCATCTTCGCCAGAACATAGCAGGCGCTCAGACGCACACGCTCATCCACATCCTTCAATGTCTCGATGAGCGCCGGGACGACTCTTTTATCCTTTGGCTTTATTTCTCTCAGGGCAAAGGCCGCACCGGAGCGAACCCACCTGTCTTTGTCTTTCAAGGCCTGAATGAGATCAGGAACAGCCGCCCTTGCCGGCGGACCGATTTCCGACAGGGCCGTCTCTGCGCTCCAACGCACGTGGCTGTCCTTGTCTTTCAAAGCCCGTATGAGCGCCGGGATCACCCCCTTGGCCATTGGGTCTATATATCCCAGGGCAGAGGCAGCGGCAGCGCGAACAGGACTGTCCTTGTCTTTCAAGGCCTTTATCAAGTCAGGCACGGCGTCCCTGGCCGCCGGACCCATTTGCCGGAGACCCTCGGCTGCACCTAAACGCATCCGCTCATCTTTACTTTCCAGGGACTCAATGAGAAACGGAACGGCTTCCCTGGCGGCCGCACCGATCCCGCCCAG
>DAOVFI010000565.1 GCA_030673005.1 Planctomycetales bacterium | reverse complement strand
CCCGCCGGTATTTCGGTTCCGCCCCAGGCCGCTGGTGTCCTCGGACTTATCCTTGGAGAACCTTACGTTTCCGCCGGCGAACAGGAGGCTCTCGCCGTAATCGGGATGATTGGGACTCCACTTGGTCATAAGGTTGAAATTGGTAACGCGATATTTGGGCGGCTGGTCGCCGACTATTGCGATCGCCCCGTCCATGTGCTGGGGCGGACACAGGTTGCCGGAGTTTCGGTCGAGTATCTGGACGGCGTAATCGCAGTAGCGCATGTCGCCGTCTCCGAGGCCGAATTGCTTTCCGGAGCCGCTGCGATCCACCTCCATATTACCCGTGGACGGGCAGATAAACATGCCCCACGGAACGGCATCGATCTTCACCAGCAGACAGAGGTTCTGCTGAGCGCCGGTGCCCAGGTCGGCGGCAGTGCAGTTACTGCCCATCCGTAATGCGTCTTCGTACGCACCCGCAGCCGTCGTGCCCGACAGCATCGGCGGGATTGCGTTGTTACCGCGGGCGTACATTATCCAGCCCAGGCCGACGCCCTTCATATTGGCCTGACATTTGGCCTGCCTGGCCTGCTCTTCGGCGCGGGTAAGAGTCGGTATAAGAATAGATATCAGCAGCGCGATGATCGCCACGACCACCATTAATTCGACAAGCGAAAAACCCTTCGTTCCGTTCATTGTCGTGCTCCTTACTATTTATTCTCACAAGGTTAAAGGTGGGCCTACGGTTCCCACGAATACAGGACCGTGTCCTTCGTGGAGGCAGGATAACCGACCGCTGAACCGTTGGACAGCAACTCGGGATTCTCTGGGTCTGTGTTATTCCAGTTATCGCGGGTATAGATGTTATTTCCGCCCCATCCGGCAGTGTTTTTATCGTCCTCGGAGTTTTTGTCCTTCGAGAATTTCACATTACCCCCAAAGTACAGGACACTCTCGCCGTAATCGGGGTGATTGCGGCTCCAGTTCCTGTTGAGGTCGCCGGCGGGCGCACGGTCGCCTATGAAGGCGACTCCGCCGTTTATAGGCGTGGTAAGGGGGCACTTATTGTCGCCGCCGTGTTCGTATGGAATCTGGATACCGTAACTACAATAGAGTTTGCCGGGCTCGCCCAGACCGAACTTCCCGCCTACGCCGGTGCGGTCTGCCTCAATCGCGTCTTTATCGGAGGGGCAGAGGAAAAACTTCCACGGAATGACGCGGATGTGCACCAGCAGACAAAGGTTCTGCTGCGCGCCCGTACCCAGCGCGGCCGCTGTACATTCATCCCCCATCTGCAAGTCGTCGTCGTATTTAGCGGTCGCCTGGTCGATGTCGGGCAGCATCGGCGGACTATCGCAACTCTCGTTACCGTACATGGCAAAGCCCCTGTAGATCCCGTAGAGGTTATCCTGACATTTTGCCTGCCGGTGATATTCACGGCTGTAGCGGGGTGAAAGAAAACCGAATACAACCACAACCAGCACGATAACCACCACGACCACTATCAACTCGGTCAGCGTGAGACCCTTCGTTCGCTTCATCTCAGTACCACCCCTTTTTCACTCCCTACGAGCCGCGACCGTGCCGGAGCGGTCATACCGATTGCGATAGTCTTATAGACCGCTCCCTGACTTCTCGCGGCTCGTAAGACGACTAATCCGTCAATTCAGCATGGACAGAATACTGCTACGGTTCCCACGAATACAGGACCGTGTCCTTCGTGGAGGCAGGATAACCGACCGC
>DAOVFI010000103.1 GCA_030673005.1 Planctomycetales bacterium | reverse complement strand
TCATCCATATATGCACTGATGTAATCTGGGGAAACTCTTGCACTTGGTATCTTTGATGTTTTCACATTGTGGGCGAATTTCCGGCTCAGGCGGAAGCGTCCGACCTTTCCGAGGCGATAGCGGTTCTCGTCGTAGAACTTCTCGGTGAACAGCGTCCTTGCCCGCTCGATCTGCGGCGGATTGCCCGGACGCGGGCGGGCGTAGATAACCAGAAGCGCCGCCTCGTGCGAATCGACCTGGTCTTCGGCCAGCGTGTTCAGGAGCAGTTCGTCGGACGGCTTGTTGATGACCTCGATCTTCTTTTTACAGGCGGCCTGGATTGCGGTGGCCGCATCGCCGATCTGCTTTCCCGCCTCGACGAGTATCTCTCCGCTTTTCGGCTCGATTATCGGCTCGACGGCGTACATGTGCGCCCTGGCATCGGCGGGTGAGATCTTTTCGGTCTCATAGAAAAGCCTCAGGATAGCCTCGGTCGTGCCGTAGGCCTTATCCATCGCACGCAGGAAGGTGGTAATCGGCAGTTTGCTTGACTGGTCGATGCGGATGGCGAGGATTTCCTTCTTGGTAACGGCCATTTCTATCCACGAGCCGCGTTCGGGTATGATCCCCGCCCCGTGCAGCGGGCGGTCGGATTCGGCGAAATCGACGTTGAAATCGACGCCCGGCGACCGGTGCAGCTGCGAGACGATGACGCGTTCGGCGCCGTTGATGATAAACTCGCCGCCGCCGATCATAATGGGCAGGTCGCCGATGTAGATCGATTCTTCCAGGACGCCTTTTTTGTCGTCGTGTCTGAAGCGGCAGCGCAGGCGGAAAGGCCGGCCATAGGTTACGCGCAACTGACGGCACTCTTCCGGGGTGTAACGCGGATCGCCCAGTTCGTACTCGATATAGTCCAGGGTCCCCTTCCCGTCGTAACTGACGATCGGGAAGATCTCGCGCAGCAGACCCTCAAGACCCTCGCCCTTGCGCTTCTTCGGGCTTACATCGACCTGGAGAAAACGGGCGTAACTGACGGTCTGGATCTGAACCAGCCCGGGCGGGTCGATTGTGTCGCCGACCTTCGAAAAGTTCCGGATTCTGTCCATTCGGAGCATGATATTCTCATCCTCGATTAGTACGCGCGGTCCAATCCGCTCGCAGTAAATGTCTGCGGGTTGTCGGGCCGGTAGTTTATCAAGCCTCATGATGCCGCCGACGAAGCACTTTCGCCGTCACGGACCGCCGGGAATAAACATGATTCGGCGCACGCCATGCCCGTCCTTCGGGGCAAAGGCGCGGCGCCCAATCATATAATCCGTCCGGTAAATCACCGGGGACGGTTTTTATTCGATCACAGCGGTTGCGCCGGCTTCGGTCAGTTCCTTGACGGCCTGCTCGGCATCTTCCTTGCTTACGCCTTCCTTGACAGATTTGGGCGCGCTCTCGACCAGTTCCTTGGCCTCTTTCAGGCCCAGACTGGTCATGGCGCGAACGGCCTTGATTACCGGAATCTTCTTGTCGCCGACGTCCTTGAGGACGACGTTGAAGGAGATCTGTTCCTCCTCCTCGGCGGCCTCGCCGCCGGCTGCAACGGCCATTACCGCCGCACCGGCCGCCGGCTCGATACCGTGCTCGTCCTTGAGGTAATCGCCAAGCTCGACCGCCTGTTTCAATGTAAGAGCCGCAATCTTGTCGCCGAGTTCCTTTATACCGGCGTCAAATTCCCTGCTTTGGGTTGTTTCAGCTGTCTCAGTTGTTTCAGTTGTCTCAGTTGCTGCCTGTTCGTCTGACATCTCTCTGCTACTCCCATATTTTTACCGGCCTGATAGGTGAGGCTTACACAACCTCATTTAACCCCTGCGGGCCAATCCGCAGCCGATACTTCGTTTAGCAAACGCTACGTAGCATGGTCGTCTCGGCCATGCTCCTTTTTTCCACGGGCGAGACGCCCGTGCCACGATATTCAGTTCTCATCCTGCTTTTCGATACCCTTTATCGCCCCGGCGAGTCTTCCGCCCGGTCCGAGCAGGCATCCGGCGAGTCTCGCACCGGCGGATTTCGCCAGCATCACCACCGTCGCCAGGGCCTCTTCACGCGTGGGATATTTGCTCAATTCCTCGATACGGTCGGAACCGAAAACCTCACCCTCCATCAGTGCGCCCTTGACCTGGATGGTGGGAATTGTCTTCGCCTCATCGAGCAGTTCGCGAACAATATCGACTGCGCTCTCGCCGCCCCACGCTATGGCGCAAGGCCCGTCGATAAGTCCACAGACCGATTCCAGCCCAATCTCACGGAGGGCGTAACGGGCTACGGAGTTCTTCACCACCGTGAGGCTGACGCCTCCCGTGCGGAGTTGTCGGCGGAGTCGGTTGGCCGACAGTCCGTCAACGCCGCTCAGGCTCAACACCGCCAGCGAATTCACGCCTTCAAGACGATTAATCAGATCCTTACGTAAAAGAGACTTTACCGGTTTGCTCATAGAGACACCTGTTAGATATCCAGCCCTATCGACGGGCTCATTGTCGCGGACAGAAAAGCACTTTTTATGAACGCTCCCTTGCTGACTGCGGGCTTCATGGCCTTGAGGCGTGAGAGAAACGCCTCGATATTTTCCGCCAGTTTTTCCGGTTCGAAACTGATTTTACCTACCGGCACGTGGATGTTTCCGCCGTCGTCGTTTCGGAACTTTATCTTACCGGCTGCGTATTCGGTTACCGCCGCCGGCACGTCTTCGACGACTGTGCCGGCCTTGGGGGACGGCATTTTACCGGCCGGTCCCAGTATGCGACCCAGACGCGATACGCTTCGCATCATCGGACCGGTCGCTATCGCAACGTCGAAATCCGTCCAGCCTTTCTGGACCTTAGCGACGAGGTCGTCGCCGCCGGCCTCGATAGCGCCGGCTGCGACCGCGCCTTCAACGTCCTTTTCCTCGCAGAAGGCGATTACCCGCCTTCTCTTGCCTATGCCGTTCGGAAGGCTCATCGCGCCGCGAATCGCCTGGTCGGCCTGCTTCGGGTCGATACTCAGCCAAACCGCCAACTCGACCGTCTGGTCGAATTTCGTACCGTCGAACTGCTTGAGAAAACCTATCGCTTCAGAGACCGAAACCGGTCCGGAAGGAACCTTCTCAAAATCACCCCGATAACGCTTACCGTGCGTTTTGCCCATGCTGTCTTCCCTTTATCCAAGGTCCCACTGATTTTCCAAGGCCCGTGGTCAAGCCCTGCTCATTGCGGAATTATGATTGCGGATTGAAAAAACATAAACGGATAAAGACGCCACAGCGGAAATCCGCAATCCGCATTCTGCAATCCGCAATTGTTATTTCTCCACTTCTATACCCATGCTCCTGGCGGTGCCCTCGATGATACGGCAGGCCGCTTCGGTTTCGAAGGCGTTCAGGTCGTCCTTTTTCGTCTCTGCTATCTGGCGGACCTGGTCTTTCGTGACGGTTCCGACCTTCTCCTTGTTGGGTACGCCGGATCCCTGGGCGATACCCGCCACCTGCTTCAGAAGGACCGCCGCCGGCGGGCTTTTGGTGATGAAGGTGAAGGACTTATCGCCATAGACGCTTATCTCAACCGGGATCGTCGTGCCGTTGTATTCCTTCGTCCGCTCGTTGAACTGCGAGACGAACTGACCGATGTTGACGTTGTGCTGGCCCAGCGCCGGTCCTATCGGGGGCGCCGGCGTAGCCTGACCGCCGGGGGCCTGCAACTTTATCTTCGCTACCACTTCCTTAGCCATAATATTACTCGTCTCACAGGTTTGCAACCCGTGCTCTCAATGATCAGATGTCCCTTGTCCGGCCTGTTCTTACACAGGTTACAAACCTGTGCCACCACAAACCTGTGCCGCCTATTCCTTTTCCACCTGCCAGTATTCCAGTTCCACCGGCGTCGCCCGCCCGAAAATGGTTACTATCACACGGATAAGGCCCTTTTCGGCAACGACCTCGTCCACGACGCCGTCGAAATTCTCGAATGCGCCTTCCTTGATCTTAACCAACTGGCCCTTCTTGAACTCCACCGCCAAGACCGAGCCGTCTTCAGGCTTCTCAACCTGCATGAGCATCTTATCGGCGTCCGAATCGGTCATCGGCACAGGCTTGCTGGACGAGCCGATAAAATCGCCGACGCCCATCGTGTCCTTTATAAGGAACCAGACCTGTTCCCCGATCGTGCCGTTTTCTTCCAATTCCATCTCGATGAAGACGTAACCGGGATAGAGTTTTCGCTCGACGTATTTCTTTTCGGAAGATTTGCCCCCCGCCCGTGCGGGCGGGCGGGGCCGGCGGTCCATCGGCACGAGGATCCTGCCGATCTTTTCGTCCAGACCCTCGATCTTGACCTTGCGGTCCAGGGCCTGACGAACCTGCTCTTCCTTGTTGGAAGCAACTCTCAATACGTACCACTGCTTTGCCATGTCTGATAACTCAAAACGAACCGAATGTAAGTATAGTAATCAGTAAATCCGCAATCAGTCCACGAATTACACAAATTACACGAATTATTTAAAAATCTGCAATCCGCAATCCGCAATCTGCAATCAACCGGCGTTTCGTTAGAGGTTAATTACAGGATTTCTATTGGGCTTTTTTTTAGTCTCCGGCAACCTTTTGCAGGACGCCGATCTCCATGAAGAAGAATCCGAAAGCCAGGTCCACCGCCCAGAGCATCAACGCCAGGATGAAGGTCGTGGCGATGACTACCTTGGTTCCGCCGACGACTTCGCGCCTGCTGGACCAGGAGACCTTTTTCATCTCGCCCTCGGTGGCGATCATGAAATCCGCGCTTCGTGGTTTATTAACGGCCATATACATCAGCCCCACTATGCCGGCGACGATCAGCAGCGGTACGCCATAGACCACGCAAAGCCCAACGGGGAATCCCGAAAGACTCCAGCCTCCCAGTTCCGTACCGACGTCCAGTTCTTTCCAGACGTAATGCGCCACCAGGGCGCCGATCAAGCCGCCCGCGGCGAAGGTTATCGACCGTGTGTACTTACCCTGTCCGCGTTTGTAAATTTTCAATGCCACAACGCTTTCCATCCACTTGATACCGACGCAAGCCTCGTGCGCCTGCCGCCGACCAATCCGTCGTCTCGTCCAGCCCCCTTGCCCCCTCATACCTGCTACCACGGCAGGAGGGATTCGAACCCCCAACCTGCGGTTTTGGAAACCGCTGCTCTGCCAGTTGAGCTACTGCCGTAGGCCTATAAAGCCCGTGGTGAAAGTCACTCCGGCTGCAAGCGGGTCTTTCATCAGTCCACTTACGTCGCGAAAACTCGGCGAATCACGCGGATTCACCGTCATTTCCGCTTAATCTTGTGAACGGTATGTTTCCGCTCGGCCCGACAGAACTTTTTCAGGGACAGTTTCGGCGCACCACCGGCGACTCGCAACTGCGTGCGGTAATTCAGCGCATTGCATTCGGTGCATTGCAACCAGACGTATTCCCTGGCCTTCGATTTGGCCATTTGGACTTACTCCAGGATTTTCGTCACCACGCCTGCGCCGACGGTCCGACCGCCCTCGCGGATGGCGAATCGCAACTGCTCTGCCATGGCGATCTTGGTATTCAGCAGTTCCACTTCTATTGTGATGTTGTCGCCGGGCATGCACATTTCCGCCCCGCCGAGCAGATTAATCGTGCCGGTAACGTCCGTAGTGCGGAAGTAGAACTGCGGGCGGTATCCGTTGAAGAACGGGCTGTGCCGGCCGCCTTCCTCCTTGGTCAGCACGTACACCTCTGCCTCAAACTTGTGATGCGGCGTGATCGAACCGGGCTGGGCCAGAACCTGACCTCGCTCCAGATCGTCCTTCTCGATACCGCGAAGCAGGCATCCGACGTTGTCGCCGGCCTCGCCCTCTTCCATGGTCTTATTGAACATCTCCACGCCGGTAATCGTCGTCACGCGGGTATCGCCCAGACCGACGATCTCGATCTTGTCGCCGATCTTGATCTTGCCCTGCTCGATCCTTCCGGTCCCCACCGTTCCTCTGCCCTTAATCGAGAAGACGTCCTCGACCGGCATCAGGAAAGGCTTATCGATCTCGCGGGGCGGCTCGGGAATGGCTGTGTCCAGCGCCTCGATCAGATCCTGGATGGGCTTGGCGGCCTCGGGGTCCTCGGGATTTGCAAGCGCAGCGGTAGCCGAACCCTTGATTACCGGGACATCGTCGCCGGGGAAGTCGTACTTATTAAGCAGGTCGCGGACTTCCATCTCCACCAGTTCGACCAGTTCCGGGTCGTCCATCAGGTCCACCTTGTTGAGGAAGACCACCAGCGCAGGGACGTTGACCTGCCTTGCCAGCAGTACGTGCTCTCGCGTCTGCGGCATCGGTCCGTCGGCGGCGGACACCACCAGGATCGCACCGTCCATCTGTGCGGCGCCGGTGATCATGTTCTTGACGTAGTCGGCGTGTCCGGGGCAGTCAACGTGGGCGTAGTGGCGATTGGCCGATTCATACTCCACGTGCGCCGTCGAGATGGTCAGTATCTTCGTCGCGTCGCGCCGTCCCTGCGATTCGGAGGCCTTGGCGATCTCGTCGTAACTCTTGTACTTCGAGAGGCCCTGCTTCTCCAGCACGAGCGTCATCGCCGCCGTCAGGGTCGTCTTGCCGTGGTCCACGTGCCCGATCGTTCCGACATTAACATGCGGTTTCGTTCTCTTAAAAACTTCCTTGGCCATATTACCTGCTCCTCTTAATCAATACTTACCTGCCGAAAAAAACACCTTCGTTATGTAACTTCAGGTTTATACCTCTTACCAATCAGACCTGCGGGGCGTAAAGCCAAGCCCCGACCTTTGCCAGCTGCTGAAGGGGGTCGAACCCTTGACCTCGTCCTTACCAAGGACGCGCTCTACCACTGAGCTACAGCAGCACTGCACGAACCGGACGAACACTACGCTCGAACGCTCCGTCGTACCTTCTTACGGACACACCGCAACAATCGTCCTTGGGCGAATTGTCGAATATACTACAAAACTACCCGGCCTTGTCAAACTATTTTTTCACAGTCCTTCGTAAAATTTTTTTCACGCCCCAAACCGTGTACCGGCTACGGACTACCAACTACGGAATACGGGCTGCCAAAACAGCGGGCGATGGGGCTCGAACCCACATAGCCGGCTTGGAAGGCCGGTGCTCTACCATTGAGCTACGCCCGCATACCGTACAAAGGATGATTCTACGCCATCGCCTGTTACCCGGCAAGTCTTTACTCGCCCGCCCTGCACCCTTTTAAACTCATATCTTCCTGCTCATCAGCGTCAGTTTACCGACCTTGACTCCTTTTGCGGAGATGATCGCGTCGCATATCCGGCGGAGCTGCTTTGCCGTGCCGGACATGATGATCACCTCGAGGCACTGGTGGCGGTCAAGGTGTACGTGCTGGCTGCACAGGATGGCGTGATGGTCGGCGTGCTGTAGGGCCGTCAGTTGCTGGGCGAGTTCGTGCTGCTCGTGATCGTAGATGATGGACAGCGTGGCGATGACCTTCGCGTCCGGCCTTTCCCACTCGGCCTCTACCAGCGCGGAACGAACCAGGTCGCGGACAGCCTCCGAACGGTTCGTGTAACCGTGCCCGGACATCCACTTGTCGAATTTCGCCAGCAGGTCCTTCTCGATCGCCAGTGCGGTTCGTGTAAGTTTGCTCATTGCTCGCTCCTCGGAATATCGCCTGTACCTGCCTGCCGGCAGGTCCCGTGTATCCCTGTAAAATGCTTTGTAGGCCAATTGGAAATTGAAAATTGACAATTATTTCGCCAGTTTTTCGGAGACTTTTGCCGCTTCGCGGATCAGGTCCGTTCGCCACTTCTGGAGTTTTTCGGGTGGAACGCTCGTGGAGCGGAGGACATCGGTTTTGTACACCGGCAGTTTGGCGTTGGCGGTAACGCGTATCTCCGAGAGAATATTCTCCAGCGCCGCGGTATCGACGGACCTCCGTGCGGCGGCCTTCGCCAGCGACTG
>DAOVFI010000195.1 GCA_030673005.1 Planctomycetales bacterium | reverse complement strand
GGAAAACACTGGGAGAGAAAAGCAAAGTGCCATGACGCTCGAACCGGTCGATATGGTCAACATCATCGGTTACATCATGCGTCTCCGCGCCGGCGAGGGCGTTATCGACGACATCGACCACCTGGGCAACCGTCGGCTTCGGACTATCGACGAACTGGCCGCTGATGAAATACGCAAAGGTTTCCTCAAACTCCGCCGCACCGTCCAGGAGCGGATGAGCATAAAGGAGCCTGCCGACCTGAACAAGATAGCCGACCTGGTCAATTCCAAGAGCGTCTCGGCCAGTATCGATTATTTCTTCGGCCGAAGCGAACTGTCGCAGGTGGTCGATCAGACCAACCCGCTGAGCCAGTTGACGCACGAGCGCCGGCTAAGCGCGCTGGGTCCGGGCGGGCTGAACCGCAAGCGGGCGGGCTTCGAGGTCCGCGACGTGCACATCAGCCACTACGGTCGAATCTGCCCTATCGAGACGCCCGAAGGAAGCAACATCGGCCTGATTTCCTCGCTGGGGCTGTACGCGAAGATCGATGAGTACGGCTTCCTGACCACGCCTTACCGGCAAGTCCGGCGCGGGCGTGCGACCGGCGAGATCGAGTGGCTCCGCGCCGACGAGGAGGCCGAAACTGTCCTCGGCCCGCCGGACATCCTGAAAGGCAACGGTAAAAACGGAGCGCCCGCCACCGATAGAGCGAAGGTGAAACTGCCCGAAGGTCCTGTCCTGGCCCGCGTAAGGGGCGAGGTAAGTCAGATTGACAGCAGCGAGGTCGAGTATCTCGACGTCTCGCCCAAGCAGACCGTGGGCATTTCGGCGGCGCTGATACCGTTCCTCGAGCACGACGACGCCAACCGGGCGCTGATGGGCTCGAACATGCAGCGACAGGCGGTGCCGCTGCTGAGGACCGAAGGACCGATAATTGCTACGGGACTGGAGAGATTCGTCTCCGCCGATTCCGGCATGGTCGTCCGCGCCGCCACCGCCGGCGTCGTCACATACGTCGATGCCTCGCGAATTGTCATCGACAATATCTACGAATACGAACTCCGCAAGGTCTCCCGCCTCAACGAGCGGACCTGTATGAACCAGAAGCCCATCGTTACGCTCGGGCAGCGCGTCAAAAAAGACGAGGTCATCGCCGACGGACCGGCGTGCTGCAACGGCGAACTGGCGCTGGGGCGGAACATCCTGGCGGCGTTCGTGCCGTTCGACGGATACAACTTCGAGGACGCCATCCTCATCTCCGAAAAACTGGTCAAGAACGACGCTTTCACCTCCATCCACATCGAGGAATACGACGTGGAGATCCGCGAGACCAAACTGGGTCGCGAGGAGTTCACCCGCGACATACCAAACGTCTCGGAAAAGGCACTGCGCAACCTCGACGAGTCGGGAATAGTCCGGTTGGGCACCCACGTCAAGTCCACCGACATCCTGGTCGGAAAGGTCGCACCGAAGTCCAAGAGCGAACTGACGCCCGAAGAGAAACTGCTGCACGCCATCTTCGGCCGGGCGGGCGAAGACGTCAAAAACGACTCGCTCGAACTGCCGGCAGGCGAAGAAGGCGTGGTCATCGCCGCAAGACGCTTCAGCCGGCGAGTCCAGATGTCCGACGAGCAGAAAAAGGCGCTCAACAAGCAGATGAAACTGTACGCCGTGAAGATGGACGCCAAGGCCATCGGCGTCTTCCGCACGATGTGCGAACAGATAAATGAAATCCTCGGGACGCCGATGGTCGATCCGTCCTCGAAACAGAAGGTCGGCGCCAGCGAAATCGACGATGTCATCCTCGAACAGATCGAAAATTTCAAAACCCGTTGGATAAAAGGCAAGTCCGCCGACAAGGAACGCGCCGAAGCGATCTACAAACTCTACTGGCCGACGATTGAAAAGATCGAGATTGAAAAGCAGCGGAAACTGTCCCACATGAAGCGCGGCGATGAATTGCAGTCGGGCGTGCTGGAGATGGTAAAAGTCTATGTCGCCACCAAGCGGAAACTGTCTGTCGGCGACAAGATGGCCGGTCGGCACGGGAACAAGGGCGTCATCGCGCGCATCATGCCCGAAGAGGACATGCCGTTCCTCGCCGACGGTACGCCGGTCGAAATCTGCCTGAACCCGCTGGGCGTCCCGTCCCGGATGAACGTCGGGCAGATACTCGAGACGCACCTGGGCTGGGCGGCGGCGGTGTTGGGATTCAAGGCCGTCACTCCCGTCTTCGACGGCGCGACAGAGACCGAAATCGCCGCGGAAATCGAGAAGGCAAACGAACACGTGCGAAAACGCCGGCCCGACCCGGAAGTCAGCCGCAACGCCGGTCAGACGCACGAACTGCTGGTCGAAATGCCCGCCAACGGAAAGACCGTCCTGTACGACGGGCGGACGGGCGAGCCGTTCGAGCAGAAGGTTACCGTCGGGTATATGTACATGAGCAAACTGCATCACCTCGTGGATGACAAGATCCACGCCCGCTCGACCGGGCCTTATTCGCTGATTACTCAGCAGCCGCTGGGCGGAAAGGCGCGCACCGGCGGACAGCGGTTCGGCGAGATGGAGGTCTGGGCGCTCGAATCCTACGGCGCGTCCTACATGCTCCAGGAAATGCTGACCGTCAAGAGCGACGACGTGGAGGGACGAACCAAGATCTATGAGTCGATGGTCAAGGGCAACAACACCCTCGACGCCGGTACGCCGGTGTCGTTCGACGTGTTGTGCAACGAACTGAGAGGGCTGGGACTGAATATCCAATTGGAAAAGAAAAGCCTTATTTAGACCGGTAGGCCGGGACGAAGCGAAGCGCAGTCCCGGCGATTCGGAGTAGCGCCGGGACTCCACTGCGTTCCGTCCCGGCCTACGAGATAGCCTACAAGATAGAAGAAAAACCTCCTATCAGGAGCGAACAGAGATGGCCGAAAGCGCATACGACAGGATTAACGACTACGGTTCAGTGAAGATAACGCTCGCTTCGCCCAACGACATCCGCAGTTGGTCCTTCGGCGAGGTCAGGAAGCCCGAGACGATTAACTACCGCACGTACCGTCCGGAAAGGGACGGACTGTTCTGCGAGCGGATATTCGGTCCTGAACGGGACTGGGAGTGCGCCTGCGGAAAGTACAAGGGCACCAAGCACAAGGGCATCATCTGCGACCGCTGCGGCGTTAAGGTAACGCACTCTCGCGTCCGGCGCAAACGGATGGGGCACATCAACCTGGCGGCGCCAATCGTCCACATCTGGTTCTTCAAGGCCCTCCCCTCGCGACTGGGAACGCTGCTGGGAATCAAGACCTCCGACCTGGAGAGGATAATCCTCTTCCAGGAATACGTGGTAGTCCGCCCCGGCGAAACGCCCCTGAAACATCAGCAGGTGCTTACCGAAGATGAGTATCGCTCCGCCCGCGACGAGTACGGAAAAGAGTTCGAGGCGATGATGGGCGCCGATGCCGTCAAGGTCCTGCTGGAGCAGACGGACCTGAAAGAATTGGCCGAATCGATCCGGGACGCGATGACCAAGACCAACTCGAAGCAGAAGATCAAGGACCTTACCAAGCGCCTTCGCCTGGTCGAGGCGATCCGCGGCTCGGGCGGCAAGCCCGAGTGGATGGTCATGGACGTCATCCCCGTCATCCCGCCGGACCTTCGACCGCTGGTGCTGCTGGAGAGCGGGAACTTCGCAACTTCCGACCTGAACGACCTGTACCGGCGCGTCATCAACCGCAACAACCGCCTGAAGAAACTGATCGACCTGAACGCCCCGGAGGTGATCATCCGCAACGAGAAGCGGATGCTCCAGCAGGCGGTCGATGCCCTCCTGGACAACGGACGGTGCCGCCGCGCGGTGCTGGGGTCCGCTTCGCGCCCGCTCAAAAGCCTCACCGACATGATCAAGGGCAAACAGGGACGGTTCCGCGAAAACCTGCTGGGAAAGCGCGTGGATTACTCGGCCAGGTCCGTAATAGTCG
Source organism: Planctomycetales bacterium (assembly GCA_030673005.1). GTDB lineage: Bacteria > Planctomycetota > Phycisphaerae > SM23-33 > SM23-33 > DAOVFI01. The sequence continues at coordinate 1,244 of DAOVFI010000195.1, read as the reverse complement.
TCGGTCCGGAACTGAAACTCAACCAGTGCGGGCTGCCCAAGAAGATCGCCCTGGAACTCTACCAGCCGTTCATCATCCGCCAACTCCGCAAACGCGGACTGACCGACACGATTAAATCGGCGAAGAAAATGATCGAACGGAAGGACAAGGAAATCTGGGACATCCTCGAAGATGTCATCCACCAGCACCCGGTGCTTCTGAACCGCGCCCCGACGCTGCACCGGATGGGTATCCAGGCATTCGAGCCGGTGCTGGTCGAAGGCAACGCCATAAAGATCCACCCGCTGGTCTGCCAGGGATTCAACGCCGACTTCGACGGCGACCAGATGGCGGTGCACCTGCCGCTGTCGATCGAGGCCCAGGCCGAGGCGCACGTGCTGGTGCTCTCGACCAACAACATTTTCAGCCCCGCCAACGGCAGGCCGATTATGTCGCCCAGCCAGGACATCGTCCTGGGCATCTATTACCTGACCAGCGACACAGGAAACACGCACGTGGACGGGCGGCTGGCAACCGTCGAGATCGACGGGCGGAAAATGCCCGCGTTCACCAATCCACATGCGGCGATGGTGGTGCGGGACCTGGGTCTGATAGGCATGCACGCCCCGGTGGCGGTCCGCCTGCCGGCAGGCGCCGAGGTCATCGAGGGCGACAGGAAGCGCCACAGGCCCGATAAGGGGGTGGTCATCACCACTGTCGGACGCTGTATTTTCAACGACGTTCTGCCTGAAGGGATGGCCTTTTACAACTATCCTCTCGGCGGCCGGGCCTCCGGCGTGGTCATCAGCGACTGCTACCGCGATCTGGGACGGGCCGAAACGCTCGACCTGCTGGACGATATTAAAACCCTCGGATTCCACTGGGCGACACTGGCGGGTTTGAGTTTCGGTGTTACCGACCTGCGGGTGCCCGACACTAAGATGCAGATCCTCGATAAGGCACAGGGGCGCGTTGATCGTATCCGCCGGGACTTCGAGTCCGACGCCATCACCGAAGTAGAACGCTACAACCAGACGATCGACGTGTGGATCCACGCACGCGAGGAGGTTACCAAGGCCCTGATGAGCGCCCTGGAGCACGACAGTCGCGAGGATGACCCCGGGTATCTCAATCCCGTCTGGTTGATGAGCGATTCGGGCGCCCGCGGCAACGTTGACCAGATCCGCCAGCTGGCGGGGATGCGAGGGCTGATGTCCAAGCCGTCCGGCGAGATCATCGAGACGCCCATTAAGGCGAATTTCCGC
>DAOVFI010000599.1 GCA_030673005.1 Planctomycetales bacterium | reverse complement strand
CCACACCGTCCAACCGCCCCGACCCGGAGCAACAGCCCTTCTGGCGGTAGAGGCGATTTCCCCGCACTCCGCCAGGATTTCCTCATACAGCGCTTCGGCCTCTTCATAAACCCGCCCGATGGACGAGCCGGGCAGGATGTCGTGGAACTGATTAAGCAGCAGGGACTTCCAGGCCTTTTCCAGCCTTTCGCGCGGGACCTTCCGGCCTCGCAGTATCGCGGCTGATGCCGACCACATTTCCGCCTCGCGCAGGGCGAATTCGCCTTTGCGATTGCCGCGCTTCGTGCGGGCCTGGGAGGTGTACGTGCCACGGTGAAATTCATAGTACAGTTCGCCGACATAGCGGTCCGTCGGCGGGGCGGACTTTTCCAACTCCGCGAAGAACTCGCGCGGCGAGCACTGGCGTGTTCGCGGCAGACCTTCCAGGTCGCCTTCGCGGCGGAGGTATTCCAGGTGGTCCCGCGTCGGACCGCCGCCGCCGTCGCCGTAGCCGAAGGGCAAGAGGAACTTGTCGGTCCCGTCCTTGTGCACACAGTCCGACCATCGACCGGCGATGACCTCAGGATGGGTTTCGGCGTTGTAGTTACGGTGGAAGTGGGCCAGGATTTCGCTGCCGTCGATGCCTTCCCAAATGAACGTCTCGTACGGAAAGGTCGTACCGCCGTAGAGGTTCCAGAAAATCTTGGCCGTGCTGAAGTATTTTACCCCGCAGCCGAGCATTATCTGCGGCAGGTTGCCGTTGTATCCGAAGACGTCCGGCAGCCAGCAGACCTCGCTGTCGATGCCGAATTGTTCCCTGAAGAATCGCTTGCCGTAGAGGAACTGGCGGATGAGCGCCTCGCCGCCGGCGATGTTGGTATCCGGCTCGACCCACATCGCCCCGTCGGGTATCCACTGCCCGCGGCGCACCGCCCGTCGAATGCCGTCGAAGATGTCCGGATAATGCCGCCTGGCGTATTCGTACAACTGCGCCTGGCTTTGGAGAAAGCGGTACTCGGGGTATTGTTTCATCAGCGACAGTGCGGTGGAAAAGGTTGCGCCGGTCTTGCGAAAAGTCTGCGCCAGAGGCCAGAGCCACGCCACGTCCAGGTGTGCGTGCCCGAAGCAGAACATCTCCGGCATCGTCGGGCCGTTGCGGTCGGTTAGCAGGGCCGCAAGGACCAACCTGGCCGCGGGGACGGCCTTGTCGAAGGTTTCCCGATCGGCCTCCGGATCGACCAGGGCGGTAACGTCCATAAGCGCCTTTTCCAGGCGAATTCGGCGGAGCGAATCGTCCGGCAAAGCGTTGGCCAGGCCCCGGACGGTCGTCGCGTCGAGCCACAACTGATAAGTCTGCTCGTTCCACTCCGCCAGCCAGAGGCCTTCGAAGGTCCGCTGGACCGGCGGGGCCGGCGGGATCGGGTCGGCGCCGGGTAAAACATACGGTTTGCGAGAAGGGGTAGGACCGTGCCCGGCGTAGGTCTCGATCAGGACTTTCAACGCGTCGGCGCCGCCGGCCAGTCGGGAAACGTCCAGTTCCTTATGATACCTGTTCAGTGCGCCGACGGGACG
>DAOVFI010000158.1 GCA_030673005.1 Planctomycetales bacterium | reverse complement strand
CCCCCCCAGCAGCGACAGGAAGGCTTGAAATGATTTTATTTTCCATAAAATGCGGAAGTTAGGCTAAACATGTACAAGGCTACGGCAAGGCAAGCAGAACCTTTCACACACTGTCGATTTTTTATCGTTTTTTGAGTCTGTCTTGCAGGGCGGCGTCGATGAACGGTTGAATGTCGCCGTCGAGAACCGCGTCGGTGTTGCCGACCTTCAGGTCGGTCCGCTCGTCCCGCACGAGTTGGTAGGGGTACAGCACGTACGAGCGGATATGGTTTCCGAAGGCGATCTCGCCTTTGGCGCTGTACATCTTCGCCAGTTCGGCGTCGCGCTGCGCCTGCTCGTGCTGATAGAGTTTGGCCTGGAGCATTTTTCGCGCTACTGCGCGGTTCTGGTGCTGGGAGCGTTCGTTCTGGCACTGTACGACGATGCCGGTTTCCAGGTGCGTCAGGCGGACGGCAGAGGAGGTCTTGTTGACGTGCTGGCCGCCGGCGCCGCCGGCGCGGGAGGTGTCCTCGCGGACGTCCTTTTCCCCGTCGATCTCTATCTCGATCTCGTCCAGTTCCGGCAGGACGTCCACCGAGGCGAACGACGTGTGCCGCCGCTTGGCAGAATCGAACGGGCTGATCCGCACCAGGCGGTGCACGCCTCGCTCGCAGGAGAGATACCCGTATGCGTAAGGCCCGGCGATGTACAATGTCGCCGAGCGTATGCCGGCCTCCTCGCCGTCGAGCCGGTCGATCTGCTCGACCTTATAGCCGCTCCGCTCGAAGAATCGCAGGTACATCCGCAGGAGCATCTCGGCCCAGTCGCAACTCTCGGTCCCGCCGGCGCCGGCGTGGACGGATACGTAGCAGTTGCCCGCGTCGTGCTGGCCGGCGAGCCTCGTCCGCAGTTCAAGCCGGTCCAGATCGGCGGTTATTTTTTCGGCCTCGACGGCCGCCTCGCCGAGCGTATCAACGTCGCCGGCCTCGGCGCCCAGTTCGTGCAGCGCCTGGAGGTCCTCGACGCGACGGAGTATTTCCGTTACCGGCACGACGACGGCCTTGAGAGTCTTGAGTTGGGCGACGACTTTCTGTGCCGATTCCTGGTCGGACCAGAAATTCGTCCCGGACATCTGCTGCTCGATCCGGGACATCTCCTCCATGCGCGCAGGCAAGTCAAAGAGAGTCCCGGATAGCAACGATCCGGGCGCTGAGGGAATGGATAACTTCCGGCAGATTCGCTGTCTCAATCATAATTGTCTCCAGACACCATAAGGCTAGCATACCCGTTGACTTCGGACAACCCTTTCCACGCCGTCGGAGGCGCGATATAACAAGGCCCTGGAAGGAGCGTGAAATGTCAGACCATTTTGCCGACAGACTGCTGGCGGCGATTGACGAGAAGGATTCGCCGGTGTGCGTGGGGCTGGACCCGGTCTTTGAGCGCCTGCCTGATGAATTGCGCGACGACGATGTCGTCGGAGTCGAACAGACCGGGATGATTAACCTTTTCTGCATGGAGGTCATCAGGATCGTCGCGCCGATTGTTCCGGCTGTGAAGATTCAGTCGGCCTACTTCGAGGCCTATGGTTCGGTCGGCGTTGACCTTTATTTTGAGTTGGTTGAATTTGCTCGTGATTTTGGGCTGATTGTAATCGGCGACGTGAAGCGCAGCGACATCGGCTCGACGGCCGAGGCGTACGCAGACGGGCACATGCTGGGCATTTCAGCGCCGGATGCAATCACCGTCAACGGATACTTCGGCGCAGACGGGCTGAAACCCTTTGTGGATACAGCCGCAGACGCCGGCAAGGGCGTTTTCGTCCTCGTGCGGACGTCGAACCCGTCGGCGGCGACTATTCAGGACTTTGCCGACGCGAGCGGTAAAAAATTCTACGAACACATCGCCGAACAGGTGGCCGAAATCGGCAGCGGCGAGGGACTCATCGGCGGCAGCGGTTACAGCTGCGTCGGCGCGGTTGTCGGCGCGACTTATCCCGACGAGGCGCGCCGCCTGCGTGAAATCATGCCGCAGCAGATATTCCTCGTCCCCGGATACGGCGCGCAGGGCGCCTCTGCCAATGATTGCGCCGCGGCCTTCAAACCCGACGGCACGGTTCGACCCGGCTCACCGAAATCAGGCGCCATCGTCAACGCCAGCCGATCCGTCATCTACGCCTTCAACCGCGACGAATACGCCGGTATGGACTGGAAAAAGGCGGTCGAAAAAGCCGCCCAAAAATTCGCCGATGATATTCGTCGAGCAGTGATAAAGTAAACGTGCTTTCTTTTGGCCTGCTCGCTTCAGCGATGCAGGTGGTCTCATTGCGGGAAAACCCGATTTGTGATGTCAAAACGCCGTCACAATACACAGTTATTTGCCTTGTCGGCGCCGCCGCCGGGTGAGATTGACATTGGCGGCGTGTCGTACAAATTAGTTCGCGTCTTCAAGCACGATTTTTTCGCCGCTACGGCGCTGTACGAGGTAGTTGGTGGCACGTGGCATGGCCGTCCCGGCCATGATTCCACGAGCGAGCCACCCATGCCACTCATGACCGAGACGGCCATGCCACCCACGGGCGAGACCTTGCCTACCGGCAGGCAGACGCCCGCGCCACGGGTAATTCCTAGGATCGTCGTGAAGTTCTATCGCACGCAGCCGTTTATGGGTCTTTCGATGGCGTGGTTGGGTCGGTTCAGTCGGGACCACGAAAAGGCGATCTACGCCGTACTGGAAGGCGTCGAAGGCGTCCCGAGGTGGGTCGGCTGCGTCGGGCAGACCGGATTGGCCATTGAATACGTCGATGCCGATCCGCTGGACCATTTCGACCACGTACCGGCGGGCTATTTCGATCGGATGCGGCGGATTCTCGACGCCGTTCACGCACGCGGCGTCGCCTACGTCGATGCCAATAAACTCTCGAACATGCTGGTGGGCGCCGACGGCGAACCGCACCTGATTGATTTCCAGATCGCCGTTCGCCGGCGGGACGACTGGTCTTGGCCGATGCGGGCGATCGCCGCCGTAATCGTCCGTTACCTTCAGGACAGGGACATCTACCATCTCTACAAGCACAAGCGCCGGCTCGCCCCGGACGAACTGACTGACGAGGAGGAGAAAATCTCCCGCAGCCGCGGCCGATGGCACCGGTTCCACCGCAGGATCACCAAACCCTATCGCGCCGTCCGTCGCGCCTTCCTCCGCCGACAGCACCAATCAGGCCGACTCGTCAGCCCGTCGAGCGATCTGGAAGACCACCACCAGCCGGAAAAACGAACATGGCGCGGGTGATGAAGTTCTGACGCGGTTATAAAATCTGCTTGCTCCGGCGGTAGCAGGCCGGTAACGTATTGCATCTTCTTTGCAGCGAATTTGCGGTAAGAGTTCAGCCATATGCAGAAGAAAAGAGCAAGTCAGGCACACATAGTATTTATCACTCCGGCTGTTTGGAGTGATAAATACTACCCCTGCGCGAACGTCCGCGGCGACGGAGAAATGAAAAAACAATTCCCAACGACCTGCCTGCCGGCAGGCAGGTGAATTGTTTTTTCATTTGGGGTGCCTGACGTGCTCTTTTCTTCTGCATTCATTGCAATTGGATGAATAGTTACAATTTGTGATTATGGACAGCATAAACGAGCCAGACTGCCGGAAGTGCCCGATGCACACATCCTGCCGGACCGACAGCGGAGATGAATTGTCGGGCTGGCCCCTTGCCGGTCAGGCGATGGCGTATTTCCTGTTGCCGCTGGTGGCGGCGATTGCGGCGGCGGCAGCGGCCCGGAGCGAAAACATGCGTATCCTGGCCGGCGTCGTGACATTTGTGCTCACAGCGGCAGCGACGGCGATTATCGGACTGTGGATCCGGCGAAGACGGAAAGAGCCTCAATGACAGTTGCGGATACGATAAAAATTCCCGGCCGGCGATCCTTCGCGCGAGGGATCCATCCCGACGATAAAAAAACGCTCTGTTCCGGTTCGCCCGCAGAAATCCTACCAACTCCCCAATCGGTACTTATTCCGCTGTCCCAGCACATCGGCGCGCCGTGCAAGGCCGCGGTCAAGCCGAGAACGGATGTCGCCGTCGGGGACGTCGTTGGCGATTCCGAGGCCTTTGTCTCCGCACCGGTGCACGCATCCGTAGCCGGAACAACTGCGGCGGCGACCGTCGTAACCCTGCCCAACGGCCAGCACGTCGGGGCAATCCCCATAACGACCGCCGAGGAACAGCCGCTTACCGGCAGGGCGCTCTGGGATGACATATACGGCGGAGACTGGTCGATTGATGCGATTGATTCGTTCGAGCCGAAGCGGATCGCCGAGGCCGTCCGCGCCGCCGGACTTGTCGGCATGGGCGGAGCAACCTTCCCCACGCACGTCAAACTCGCACGTAACCCGGACAAGCCCATCGATACGTTGCTTATCAACGGCTGTGAATGTGAGCCGTACCTGACGAGCGACCATCGCCTGATGCTCGAAGCGCCGAAGGCGATAATCGCCGGTGCGATCCTTGCGGCCCGCGCCGCCGGGGCCGAGCGGATCATAATCGCCATCGAGGACAATAAACCAGACGCGATCGAGAAGATGCAATCAGCCGCCGGCGGGACCGGTGTGGACGTCGTCGGCGTCCACACCCTATATCCGATGGGCGGCGAGAAGCAACTTATCGTAGCCGTGATGGCGCGGGAGGTTCCCACCGGCGGGCTGCCGCTGGACGTGGGCGTGGTGGTCGTCAACGTCGCCACAGCCGCAGCCGTCGCGCGGGCGGTGATGCGGGAAAAACCCCTGACGCACCGTATCATCAGCGTTACCGGCGAGGGCATCGCCACGCCGAAAAACATCCTTGCCCCGGTGGGGGCGAGTTACGCCGACCTTATCGAATTCTGCGGCGGTTTGACCGATCAGGCCTCCCGCGTAATCTCCGGCGGGCCTATGATGGGCTTCACACTTGGCGATCTTGAGACGCCCGTAACCAAAGGAACCTCCGGCGTGGTCGTGCTGACCGAGGCCCAGACCCGCAAGGCCGACGAGACCGCCTGTGTCCGCTGCGGGCGATGCGTCGAAGTCTGCCCGTTGGGGCTGGTACCCACGCGGATCGCCCTGGCGGCGCGGAACAATGACTGGGAAATGGCCCGGCGGTATTACATCACCGCCTGCTGCGAGTGCGGCTGCTGCGCGTACGTTTGCCCTGCCGAGATTCCGCTGGTGCAGTTGATACGGGCGGGAAAAGCAGGCATGCCCAGGGACTAGGGACTTGGGATTTGGAATTAGGCAACAGAAAAAGAAGATGGCGGAAGAAGCAGAAAAAACAGAACAGGTGGCTCCGGTCTTATCCGTAGCGCCGGGACCGCATATATCCGCTGCGCGTAGTATGCGGGCCGTGATGACAGACGTCCTTATCGCACTGGTACCGGCGGCGGCGATGGGGATTTACGTCTTCGGCTGGCGTGCCGGGATGCAGATGGGCATCTGCATTGCCAGTTGCATGTTCTTCGAGGCGCTCTTTCAGGTACTGCGAAAGCGACCACAGACCATCGGCGACCTGTCCGCCGCCGTGACGGGTCTGATCCTGGGTCTTTCGATCCCCTGGACCGCGCCGTGGCACGTCGGCTTCATAGGTTCTGCCGCCGCTATCCTCATCGCTAAGATGCTCTTCGGCGGGCTTGGCTCGAACATTTTCAACCCCGCAATGGCCGGCAGGGCGTTCCTCCAGGCGTGCTTTGCAAGTCAGATGACCACGTATCTGTTAATGCCGGGCAAGATCGGTCCGCCCCGTGCGGTCGAGGCTATCACGCAGGCGACGCCGCTTGCAGCCGGCAAGTTCGAGCAGGTCGCCTACAACCTCAAAGACCTTGCCTTCGGGACTGTCAACGGTTCGGTCGGTGAGACCGGCGCGATAGCGTGTCTTATCGGCGGGCTGTACCTTGTTTTCCGCAAATCGGCATCGTGGCGGATACCACTGGGTATGCTGGCGGCGGCTGCGATTGTTGCGGGGATTAATCAGATTCTCACCGATACGGTACTGACCGTCGGACATCACCTGCTCGGCGGCGGACTGATGTTCGGAGCGTTTTTTATCGCCACAGA
>DAOVFI010000571.1 GCA_030673005.1 Planctomycetales bacterium | reverse complement strand
CTCGAATTCACGCAGGAAACGCAGCAGGAACAGATGACCGAAGAGGAAGTCCGGAATCGCCTCCGGCAGCGGATGACCGAAAAATTCCGGCAGGTACACGAACTCGCCAGCGAGCGGAAACTCACAATGCGGGACGCCGCGATGTACCTGGGCGTCAGGACTGTATGCTCTGCGATGATCGCACGTGGATATTTGTCGTGATTACCGGAATACCGGAATACCGATGGGTGGCACGGTCAAGCCGAACGCCTGCCTGCCGGTAGGCAGGAAGTGAGGCTTGGCCGTGGCGGACGTTCCGTGGCAGACGTTCAACACGGCCAAGTCTTCGACTTGACCGTGCCACCCGCCGATGGTTGCATGTGATTAATGATTGATATTTACAGGAAGGAAATACATGAATCCAGTTACCTTACTCATCATCGGCGGCGGCGGTCGCGGCAGTGGGTATTCAACCTACGCGACGGAACATCCGGACCTGGCGAAGGTCGTCGGCGTGGCGGAACCAAGGGAGATTTACCGAAACCGGCTCGTCGAGACCCATAACATCCCGGCCGAGAATGTCTTTACAGACTGGAAGCAGGCGGCCCAGCGCGAGCGATTCGCCGACGCCGTCATAATCGCCACGCAGGACAACATGCACGCCGACCCCGCCGAGGCGTTCGCCAATCTCGGTTATCACATGCTGCTGGAAAAACCGATGGCGCCGAACGAGGCCGACTGCCGGCGGATAGTCGCCGCGGCGATCGAAAACAAGACCATCTTCGCCGTCTGCCACGTCATGCGATACACCGCCTACACGCGGCGACTCAAGGCCGTTATCGACTCCGGCGCCGTCGGCGAAATCGTCAGCCTCCAACACCTCGAACCGGTCGGATACTGGCACCAGGCCCATTCTTTCGTCCGCGGAAACTGGAGCAATGAAGCGAAATCGTCCCCCATGCTGCTGGCCAAGTCCTGCCACGACCTCGACTGGATTAGTTACATTATGGGCGCGCCGTGCAAAAGCGTCTCGTCCTTCGGAAGTTTGTACCATTTCAGGAAGGCCAACAAGCCCGACGGAGCGGCCGACCGCTGCCTGGACTGTCCCGTCGAGGCCGATTGCCCGTATTCGGCGAAGAAGATTTATCTCGGCCGGTTCGAACGGGAGCATACGGGCTGGCCGGTCAACGTCCTTACGCCCGACGTAACCGTCGAGGGCGTAACCGAGGCCCTCCGCATCGGGCCTTATGGCCGGTGCGTCTATGAGTGCGACAACGACGTGGTCGATAACCAGGTGGTCAACATGCTATTCGAGGGCGGAAGGACGGCCTCATTCACAATGACGGCCTTCAACGAGGCGGCGCACCGTAAGACACACATATTCGGGACACGCGGCGAGATCTACGGCGACGGCTCGAAAATTACGCTGTTCGACTTTCTGACCGACACGACCGAGGTCATCGACACCGACGCCGCCGACGCCTCGATCCTCGGCGGCCACGGCGGGGGCGATTACGGCCTGATGCAAAGTTTCATCGCCGCCGTCGGAGCCAACGACCCGTCAAAGATCATCTCCGGCCCGACAGAGACGCTCGAAAGCCACCTGATGGTCTTCGCCGCCGAGCAGTCCAGGCGCGAAAATAGCGTAGTAGATGTGGCACGGGCGTCCCGCCCGTGATACGTAGGCCGGGACGGAGCGAAGCGGAGTCCCGGC
>DAOVFI010000562.1 GCA_030673005.1 Planctomycetales bacterium | reverse complement strand
AAGACACAAACCCAGCCAACAGCGGTTGCAGAGCAAAAGACTCCCGGCGGTTCCCGGCCGATTGCCACGATCGACGGGAACGAGGCGACCGCCTACGTCGCCCACAAAATCAACGAGGTTATCGCTATCTATCCAATCACGCCCTCCAGCGGTATGGGCGAACACGCCGACGCCTGGAGCGCCGCCGGTCAGAAGAACATCTGGGACACCATCCCGCTGGTGATGGAGATGCAGTCCGAGGCCGGGGCAGCCGCCGCCGTCCACGGTGCGCTCCAGACCGGCTCGCTGACGACCACCTTCACCGCCAGCCAGGGCCTGATGCTGATGATCCCGACCATGTTCAAGATCGCCGGCGAACTTTCGCCGACCGTCTTCAACGTCTCGGCCAGGTCGATGGCATGCCAGGCCTTGAGCATATTCGGCGACCACAGCGACGTGATGGCAGTCCGCAGCACGGGCTTTGCGCTGCTGTCGGCCGGCGGGGTCCAGGAGGTCATGGACATGTCGCTTATCGCCCAGGCCGCCACGCTGGAAACGCGAGTTCCCTTCATCCACTTCTTCGACGGGTTCCGCACCACACACGAAGTCCAGAAGATCGAACTGCTCACCATGGACGACATGCGGGCGATGATCGACGATGAATTTATCCTGGCCCATCGCGCACGCGCCATGTCGCCGGACCGTCCGACCCTGCGAGGAACCGCGCAGAACCCCGACGTGTACTTCCAGGGCCGGGAAACCGTCAATCCGTACTACATCGACTGCCCGGACATCGTCCAGAAGGTCATGGACCGCTTCGCCGGCGTCGTCGGCAGGGAATATCACCTCTTCGACTACATCGGCGCCCCGGACGCCGAACGCGTTATCGTCCTGATGGGCAGCAGCGTCGAGGCCGCCCAGGAAGCGATCGAATATCTCAACGCCAAGGGCGAAAAAGTCGGCATGCTCAAGGTTCGCCTGTATCGGCCCTTCTCGATAAAGCACTTCCTCGACGCACTGCCGAAGACGGTAAAGACAATCGCCGCGATGGACCGGACGAAAGAGCCGGGCGCCGTCGGCGAGCCGCTCTACCTCGACTGCGTCAACGCAATGGTCGAGGCCGGAAGGGACATCAAGGTTGTCGGCGGGCGATACGGATTGAGCAGCAAGGAATTCACGCCGGCGATGGTAAAGTCCGTCCTGGACAACCTCGCCGTCGATAAACCGAAGAACCACTTTACAGTAGGCATCAACGACGACGTAACGCACACGTCGCTCGAATACGACCCGAACTTCAGCACCGAAGGCGACGACGTCGTCCGGGCGATGTTCTATGGGCTGGGGTCCGACGGGACCGTCGGGGCGAACAAAAACTCCATCAAGATCATCGGCAACGAGACCGATAACTTCGCCCAGGGCTACTTCGTCTATGACTCCAAGCGGGCCGGGGCCATTACCGTCTCGCACCTGCGGTTCGGCCCAAGGCGCATCCGCTCGACATACCTGATTACCCACGCCAACTTCGTCGCCTGCCACCAATGGACGTTCCTGGAACGGTACGACATCCTCGCCCCGGCCGTCGAGGGCGCAACCTTTTTGCTCAACACCCCGTTCCCGACGGACCAAACATGGGACAAGATACCCAAATCCGTCCAGCAGGCGATCATCGACAAGAAACTCAAGTTCTACGTGATTAACGCCTACGAGGTCGCCAAGGCCACCGGAATGGGCGCGCGGATTAACACGGTAATGCAGACTTG
>DAOVFI010000760.1 GCA_030673005.1 Planctomycetales bacterium | reverse complement strand
CGACGACATGAAGGCCCTGGCGGGCACGGACGCTTACCTGGTGGTGAATGAGTATCATTCGCTGTCAGGTCCGAACAGAAGCAGCATGAAGGATGCGGTTGATTTTTATCAGGCGCGTTATGAGATAAAGTGGGGGATGTAGAGTTGGGTTCCGAGTTACGGGTTACGGGTTACGAGAAAAAAAATAAAAGGGAAAAAGAAAAGTAAAAAAACTGGATTCCCGTCTACACGGGAATGATAAGAGGAGGTAAGGAAATGGCAGTTGGAAGTTTATTTTCATTGTACGCGGTCCTGGTAGATGCCACACTGATCGACCAGATAACCGATTTGTCAATGGCGGCCGAGCTCGACGAAATTCTGCTTAACGCCGGCGGAGAGGTTTTCAATCGGTTTGTGGCGACCGGGACCAGGCAGGAGGTCGTCAACTTTTCCTCCAACGCGATAGCTACCGCCCTGGAGACGGTGGCGCTGGCCGGGAAAAAGGTCGAGTCTGAGCATGTGGTGGACTGCTATTTCCAGAAGTATGCGGAAGGCGGGTCACGCGCGGGCACGCTCGCTCACCCGAAAATCGTGGTCAACAAGGGGATCGTAATTCCCACGGGAATCAACGTGGAAAACGACCAGATTGCACAGATGGGCCTGTCCGTAATCGCCACGTATGACGGTTCAAACGACCCGCTCAAGTACACGGCCGATCAATCGCTCGGCGGTTCGCCCGGCGCGGATGAAGCGTTTACGGTCGGACCGGTAAAATTGAACGGAACCACCATAACCGGAATCCAGGGGATTCAGATCAACCCGGGAGTCCAGGTAGTCACCCTGGGCGGAGACGGCGAGGGCCATGTAACTTTCGTGGCAATCAGACGAGTGCAGCCGTCGATTATATTCCGGTTCATGGATGTTGCGGCCGCTCTTGCGAGCGTGAAGTTCGCGGGCGAGGCCCAGGGCGCCACGGACAGCGTGGTATACCTGCGGAAAATGGCGGCAGGCGGAGCGCGGGTTTCGGACGTGACGGAAGAACATATTTCCTTTACGC
>DAOVFI010000388.1 GCA_030673005.1 Planctomycetales bacterium | reverse complement strand
TTTTACTTCGAAATTCGACACCTGCCTGCCCTTCGGGTCTGAGCCTCAGGGTCGAAGACCGGCAGGCAGGTTCAGCGTTCGTCACCTACCTGCCGGTAGGCAGGTTCGACATTCAATTTTTACATTTTTGTATTAACCCGTGTTGTCGTGCCGGCCCCTTTCTGCAAGTCTTGCCGGCATCGGGGTCTGCTGAATCGTATATTGCATATGGAAGGTCTGCGAAACTGTTTCGCAGCCGCCATGTCTGATATTTCATTTCGGTCCCCGTAACGGGGACGAATCGGTCGGCCTCGCCGGCTTACAAAGGCCCGGGCCGAGGGTGAGATGCAATGACGTGACGCCGTTGCACCGTATCGGCGGGAGTGCCGAGGGAGGAGAATCAATGGCCTCCACCAACGAAGGACGTTGGTTGCTGCGCTTCCTTGAAGAGTGGGCCGGTCGGGCATTCAGGCGATTGACCGAAGCGGTCGAGTCGGCGTCGGACGAAACTCGCAGCCGCTGCGACCTGCACGCCCGCGGCGACCGGCACCTGCGCGTAGTGCTGGAGACGGCTCTGCGACGCAGGCAGATGCGTCTGCTGACGGCGTTCGGGAATTCAGCGGCGATTAACGGCGACGACGAGGCACCCGGATGCGAACCGCTGCCGGACCGCATGAGACTGGCGCAGCGGCGATGGATCAAAGCCATCCGCGCCCTGGCAGACGATAACGAACTCGACGTGCTCCGACGCGACTGGGACGGGTCCGAACGACCGACTACCGAAATAATCACACGGGCGATCCTCGACGACGCCGCACTGGCGGGAATGATCAACGAAATTAGTAACCGGTAGCAACCAAGGCACTCTGAAAAATTATTTCTTATTTCGTCGACCGGCGATTATATACATCACGCCTAAACAAAACAGTGAAAGACATGAAGGTTCGGGTATTGCAGCATACCACTGATCTGCGATGAAGTGATCTCCATCATTGTCCGGATGAACGCCGTCCCATAACCAATTCGTATCGAATTCGCTTTGCATATCTACAACCGTCACCTGCGACTCATCTGTGAATAAATTCGGAATTTCCAAGGCAATTTCCGCATTCAATTCCGCAATTTTAGACGAATGTGCCGGAAGTGGAATGACCTGTGCAACAAAGAAATCAGTATTCGTATCAACACCTCTGATTACCGATATTATGGATTTGATATTGTCAACGCTGTTGGTTGCGGAGTAACCGGACATCACAACGTCGTTTGTTCCTATGTGTAACAATACGATGTCCGGGTTCATTGAACCTGCAACATTAATTACACCGGAAAAACCACCTGAGTGACCGTTAAGAATATCATATGTGGTATGTGAACCCCATCCGTCGTGATCCTGGTCTGTGAAGTCAGGAAAATTTTCATTGAAACCGTCATTGTCGTAAGCGCATCCTCCTCGCGTCCCGACGAAGTCTACCCCCCCCCATTAGTCATAAGATCGAAAAGGCGGCATCTGTAACTGGGGTACTCGACTCCACCAGGTGTTTCCTTGCCACGAGTGATACTATCTCCAATAAGCCAAACACGTTTTTCAACAGACGCATATGCCGTATTTAACAAGCTTCCTAAAACGATTAAAATGGACGCAATTTTGAAAGTCCTCACTTTACAATCCTCCGTTTCTAAATTTGCTATTAAAAAACGATTATATAATAAATACTAATAATTGTCAAGATAATAAAGTTGTTTAAAATGACCTAATACTTTAGAATGAATATCGTCTGATCCGTCTTTATCTTACAAACCCCTCCGGCCTGCTGTACAATGCTGCTTCATGTGCGGGTTTGCGGGTGAATTTGTTTATGGCGAGGCCGGACGGGCCGACCTTTCCGACGCCGAGGCGATGGCCGGACGACTGGCACATCGCGGTCCTGACGAGTCCGGCGGCTACATCAGCATCGACGGCCGATGCGCTATCGGCTTTCGCCGCCTGTCCGTCATCGACCCGGAACTGTCGCACCAGCCGATGGTATCGCCGGACGGCTCGGTCGTCGTCGCCTTCAACGGCGAGATATACAACTTCCGCGAACTGCGCGACGAACTGACCGCCGGCGGCTACACCTTCAAAACACGCGGCGATACCGAAGTCCTGCTCGCGCTGTGGCGGCGCGACGGCGAGGCGACGCCGGAAAAACTCAACGGCATGTTCGCCTTCGCCCTCTATGACGCGCGCGAGCGCCGGCTGTTTCTGGCCCGCGACCGGCTCGGGCAAAAACCCCTGTGGTATGCGGAATTGCCCGACCGGGTGGTCTTTGCCTCCGAGGCAAAGGCGCTGCTGATGCACCCGCGCGTGGACTGCGATGTCGAACCCGGTGCGGTGGCGTTTTACCTTTCGCTCGGATACGTGCCCGGCCCGATGAGCATCTGGCGCGGGATATCCAAACTGCCCCCTGCCGGCTGCATGACGGTGAGCGATTCGCCCGTGGTCCGGCGGTACTGGCGACTGCCGGAAAGGACCGCCGCTCTTTCAGGCGACGAAGCCGTCGAGCAGGTGCGTGAAACGCTGGCGGCGGCGGTGCAGCGGCGGATGGTTGCCGACGTGCCGCTCGGGGCGCTGCTTTCGGGCGGGATCGATTCGTCCATAGTAACGGCCCTGATGTGCCGGTCGGCCGGGGCGGCAGGAGGCATCAAAACCTTTACAGCGGGATTCGCCGAGGATGATTTCGATGAGAGGCCGATTGCAGCCAAGGTCGCCGGGCATCTGGGCACCGACCATCGTGAACTGCTGATAAGCCCGTCGGACTTCGACTTACCGGCGCTGCTGGATAAGTTGGTGGCCCAGTACGACGAGCCG
>DAOVFI010000337.1 GCA_030673005.1 Planctomycetales bacterium | reverse complement strand
TCCAGATTGTCCATTTGATAGTAACTGGTATTGTACTCATCATTCCACGAAGTGATATGGAGCGTCTTGACGCCGTTCATATCGGCCTGGAGGTAGCGATACGTATCGTAGTATCCGGCGTCGCCGTAGCCCAGAAAGTTGCCGTCGGCATCGACATCGACGAAATACATCTTCTCGGTAGTTCCCACTGTGTTTCCGTCTTCATCTTTGCCGACGATCTGGACCCACTTGGCCGCCACGTAATGACCGCCGTACCAGGTTTGCCCTCTTGTCAACCAAACACCATCGAAGTTGACTTCCTCGTCAAAGACAATCGCTCGCGTCGGGTTACCACCGCCGTGGATGTTAACCGACCAGACGCCGTTATCCATGGACCGGGTGTACGGCCTATATCCTACCTTCCCGGCGTAGAATGCCGGACCCATCGACACGATGTCATGATAAGGTGTCCACGGCGGCATCCAGACGACCAATCCCGAACCCGGCATGTCCTCAAAGTCCAGTGTAACCGCCGCGGCGGGCGGCGCCGCTACAGTTACAGACAGGATCATTCCAAATACTGCTGAAAAACATTGTGCCTTTTTCATTTTCCGTTCCTTATTAGGTTACTGTTGTTCCGTTCGCCGTTTTCGAACGTATCCGCCAAGACCGACAATGCCGCCGAGGACTGCCAGAAGCGTCAGCGGTTCGGGGATGGGCGATGACAGGGCGACACTGTGCCGGCTTCCTCCGGCGACGGCTATGAAGTCGTTCCCGGCCGGGACGTCGCATTGACCGTAGTCGTTCCATCCCCAACCCTCGAGCGATCCGTCGGACCGCAGTGCAAAGCAGTTGTATTCACCCGCGTCGATCGCGACGAAGTCATTACCGGACGGAATATTGTCGCATTGCCCCTGCCCATTGTATCCCCATACAGCGATCGAGCCGTCCTCTTTCAGCGCCATACTGTGATATATCCCGGCGGATACAGATACGAAGTCGTTTCCAGCCGGCACGTCGCATTGACCGTAGTCCACGTTACCGGCCGACCAGTGCCACAGATGCCCCCAGGCGCGAAGCGAGCCGTCGTCCTTGAGCGCCAGGCTGTGGAGGTATCCGGACGAGATATCGGTGAATCCGCTTTCTCCGGTGGGCAGGCCGTAGTATCCCTGCCAGTATCCCCAGGGCGCGATAGTGCCATTGGAACGCAATGCAAGGGCGTGATGAACTCCCGCCGATATTGCAACGAAGTCGTTGCCGGCCGGCACGTTTAATTTGCCGTCGGCACTGTTACCCCACGCGACAAGCGACCCGTCCTGCTCAAGCGCCAGGGCGAAATATGCGCCGGCCGATATGTCCGAAAATGTCCCGGAAGGGACGACGCATTGCCCGTATAAGTTGCATCCCCACGCCTCAATCGATCCGTCGGACCGAAGGGCGAGGCTGTACTTGCTTCCGGCATCAACGTCTGTAAAGTCGTTCCCGACAGGTATGTTGCATTGGCCGGAGGAGTTCCCGCCCCAGGCATGCAGACTCGCTGCCTGTGAGGCGCCTGTGAAAACAACACAGGCAAGAAACACACACATAATCATTCCAGATACAGAAAGGTTCCTTTTCATTGTTAAGATACCTCCTTTAAGATTCGCCCGTCAGAACTTGAATGACAACTGATGCAGTATAACACAAATCCTGAAATCAGCAAGGAAAAACAAAAAAATTATCAAAGCATGTAGGGTGCGGCAGGTTCTTTTTCCTGCACACCGCGACTCGCCCGCCGTAGCATTGGCGAAGGCGGGTGGTCAATGGACGATTCGGTGCCTGCCTGTCGGCAGACAGGTGCAGGATAAAGAACCTGCCGCACCCTACCGATTTTATTACAGTACATCGGGGTTGACGCAGAAGAGGGGTTTCTTGCCGGCAAGGACAAGCGCGACGTTTCTTGCGGCTGATTGCTGGAGCGCCAACTGCGATTCCTCGCTGTACCAGCCGGCGTGGTCGGTCAGGACGACGTTGTCCAGTCCGAAGAGTTTGCAGTCCTCTTTCGGCGGTTCCGGGTCGTGCACGTCGATACCGGCCGAGTTAATCTGTCCGGTCTTCAGCGCCTCGTAAAGGGCGTCCGGATCGACCAGCGGCCCGCGTGAGGTGTTGACGAGTATGGCCGTCGGCTTCATTGCCCCGAATTGATCCGGCCCGATCATGTGATGCGTCGAATCGGTCAGCGGTGCGTGGACGGAGATATAGTCGGCCTTGGTCAGCAGTTCGTCCATTTCAACGCTCCGCGCCCCGGTCTTGGCGGCCTCTTCCGCCGAAACGTAAGGATCATAGACAAGCACTTCGGCCAGCCCGAAACCGGAGACCTTTCGATGAAGAGTCCGTGCGATCGCGCCGTATCCGATAAGGCCGAGAATCTTGCCGGCGATGCGATAGACCGGGTCTTTAGCGCCGATGTCCCAAAGCCCCGCGCGGACCTGGCGGTCGCGGATACTCGTTTTGCGGGCGCAGGCCATTATCAGCGCCAGGGCCTGGTCGGAGACCTCTTCGTTGCAGTATTCCCGAACGTTTGCGACGGGGATTTTCTTCGCAGTCGCAGCCGGGACATCGACGTTATCCACACCGACGCCGTAGCGCGAGATCACCCGGCACTTGCCCATCTTTTCGATAGCGGCAGGCCCGACCGGCGCAAGGCGCGTAATCACGCCGTCGGCGTCGGCGCAGGCTTCGCCTACCTCAGACTCGCTGGAACACTCTGCCAGAACCAACTCGGCATCGACGACGGCAAGTTCGTCGGTTTCCGGTTGATAAGTCGCATAGCCCAAATCAGTTATAACAACCTTGAATTTCGCCACGTCTGCTCCTTCGGTGTAAAGAAAACTGTCCACGAATTACACGAATTACACGAATTTTCAAAAACAGATAAAACTTCAACAACATCTAATAGGATCTACCACCCCCCAAATCATGTGTTGCTAGTCCCTAGTCCCAATTCCCTAGTCCCTGGTCCCTATTCTTACAGTTTTTCCTTCTTCGGCTGATTTATACATTGCTTCGATGACCCGTATTGTCGCCAGGCCTGTGGCTGCATCGACGCCGTATTTGGGCTGCTTGTCGTTCATGACGCAATCGACGAAGTAGCGGAGTTCCTCGACGTAACCGAGGTTGAAGAACTCATCGACTGCCGGTTTGGTCCAGCCGTGGGTGAAATCGGTCTTTTCGATTGCGTAGCCGATGCCCTTGCGTGAATAGACGTCCAGGCACGAGCCGAAGGTCAGGTTGACGGTGATCCTGCCCTCGGCCCCGAAGATTTCGATAACGTCGTCCAT
>DAOVFI010000046.1 GCA_030673005.1 Planctomycetales bacterium | reverse complement strand
AGGCATAATTTCTACCGTTGCAAAAAAACTTTTCTAAAAGGTGGGACAGGTTTGTAACCTGTGTCAGCCGCACAGGTTACAAACCTGTGCCACCACAAATTCAGGCCTGGTTCAAAAAAGGTTAGTTCCGGGTAACACTATTAAATCGTCCCTACGGGACTGTTATTGCTTTTTTCGCCCTGTTCCCAGCAATAAATTGCTGGGCTATTCTCATGTGGTCCCTGCCGGGACCGGTTTTTCTATCCTCATGTGAACCCTGTCGGGACCGGTTTTTCTATTCTCATGTGAAACCTGTCGGGGCTGGTTTTCGTATTCATTGCCCCGTAGGGGCTTATGATAATAGCCCACCAGTTTACTGGTGGGTAAAGTTTGCCTTTTGCTAGCAAGTCCCGTAGGGACGATTGAACTACTCGCCTTTGCACTGAGTGTTATCTTGAATTGAACCAGACCTAAACTGATGATTGACAAAGTCGTAGTAGTAGCACTACCACCCCTCGCCTTCGAGGTCTTCGGCGGTGGCCTTGGTCCAGACGGCCGGGTCTCGGAAGTACAGTTTGAGCATCATGGCCGCGACCACGCCGTCGGCACAGGCCGTCACCAACTGCATTGCCGCACCGACCCGGCAGTCGCCGGCGACGAAAACGCCCGGCAGCGAAGTATGTAACGTCTGACAATTACACTTGATATAACCGGACTCGTCCAGTTTCACCGCCCCGGAAAGCCACTTTGTGTTCGGAACCATCCCCGCGAAGATAAAAACGCCATCGACGGTCAGGTTTTCGGTCCCGCCGGTCTCGACGTTCTTGATAACGACGCGGTCAATGTCGTCGCCGGCGGCGTTGGGGACGATTCTTTCCAGTACGTAAGGCAGTTTGATGTCGATATTGTGCTCGCCGGCCTTGGCGTAGAGTTCTTCGGCGAGGACCTTTTGAGCGCGGAACTCCGTTCGCCGGTGGATCATTGTTATTTTGCCGGTGAACCTTTCAGCCAGGTATATGGTGTCTTCGACGGCGGTGTTTCCGCCGCCGACGGTCAGGACGTGCTTGTCGCGGTAGAACGCCCCGTCGCAGGTCGCGCAGTATGAGACGCGCGTCGCCTGTCGCATTTCGTTATCGCCGGGTACGCCGAGTTGCCGGTAATCGCTGCCGGGGCAGAGGATGACGGCCCGGGCGAGGTGGGTCTTCTCGCCGCCGTCGATTTCGACTTCGATAACGCCGTCGTCCCGTCGATGCAGGGCGGTCGCTTCAGAGGCGGTCGTAACCGAGACGCCGAAATTCTCTACCTGTTTGACCATCTGGTCGATCAGGTCGGGTCCGTTGACAACCTCGTAGCCGGGGTAGTTTTCGACCCGCCCGGTCAGCAGTATCTGCCCGCCGGGAAGGCCTGATTTATCCAGGATGAGCGTCCTGTACCTGTCGCGGGATGTGTACAGGGCGGCTGCGAATCCCGCAGGTCCGGCGCCGATGATAATCACGTCATAAATGTCGTTTTCCGGCATTATTTATTCACCTTTCATTGAAAGCCGTAGGCTGGACCAAGTAGGCTGGGCCGGAGCGCAGCGGAGTCCCACCTTTAACATTCGCGGCAGGAAGGTGGGCCTGTCGGCCCAGCCTACCGGCCGCAATCCGCCTACGGTTTTGACTTTATCTTTGCAAGTTTGTCCAGTTCCTTCAATTCGGCTGCGAATCCGGCGAATACGCTTTTTCGGTCGGTCCGTTCCATTGTCAGCCCATGCGACATCTGCGCCCGCAGCATCAGGCCATTTTTGTCCACCCAGATGTTGGCAAGCCCGCTCTGCTGGTTTGCCTGGATGGTCAGTCGTGTCGCCTTGATTTTCTGCAAGCCCATGCGGATGGTTTCCGGTCCGACGATACGGACGGTTTTCAGGCTGAAGTCGTTCCGGTCTGCGTTATACATGGCAAAGGCGTAAGAAGTGGGTTTGGACCGGTCCAGTAACCGCATCAGCAGCGCATCGAAGGCCTTGGGCAAATAGGCGGAGCGGATGGATTCGGGCAGTTGCCGCTTCCAGTTGCGGGGTCGCTGTCCGGGGCGCAGTGTTTCAACCAGCACCATATTACCTTTTATAATGCCTTCCTGGATTTCACCGACGGCGGCATTTCCTCTGCCTTCGACCGCGACCCGTTTCCAGAATGCGGTTTTCCGGTCCGCAGTGGCGAAGGACCTTTCCCAGGTTAGAGAACGAGGCTGTTTTGGAACGTTCAAGGCGCCGCGTCGGACAATCCGCAGCCCACTGGTCTTTGAGTGTTGCGCGATTGACTCGGATACCTCGATGAAACCGATAGTTTTACCATTGAGTTTAATCGTGTAGTAACCGGGCTGATCGACCAGGATTGCACGTAGTTTTTCCGTGGACAATCCCTTGAGCACGGCGGAACCGCGCTTCAGATTCCTGCGGGTCTCGGCAATGGCCTCGGCGGGATCAAACAGCCTCAGGCTGCCGACGACTGTGGTGAGTATGGCGTCAAGTTTATCCTTGTCGGTAACGGGTCCGGCGATATCCAGTACGAGATACTTGCCGGATTCGATTTTCACCCAGGTCTGCCTGCGCCACAGTTTGAAAGCGCCCTTCCAGAGACCTCGGAAGTGAATGGCCGGTTTTCCGGCAACGACGGCGAGGCGGGTCGAATCGACCTTGAAGTTGTTGGTCCTGGCCAGTTCCCTGGCGACGGCCTGGGCGTATTGGGAAAGGGGCAGTTTGGACGGTTTGTGCTTTGTCTGCAATATTTCCAGGGTGCAGCGGATTGCACCGGTCTTTGGCTCCCTTTTTATCCATCCGACGAGCCGGCGCGGCGAACTTTGTCTGATTCGTTCCGTGCCGGGCGGCGGGCGCAGCGAGAAACCATGCATCCGGTCGGTGTAACGCTCGTTTGCGTTCGCCGGCGCAGTTGCCGAGTCAGTTGGTTTCGACGCACCCGGTCGCCGTCCCGGACCGTCTTTGTCGGCCCCGGCCGGGGCGGGTTCTCCGACAGCCGCTATCGGTATCGTCAGCATTAAAAATATTGAAATTGGCAATCTCATGGCATTTTCCCTTCAACCGGTGGTAAATAAGAATTCACGTCGTCCTTAATAGTATGCAATTAATTGCCGATAGCCCCTAAAGCAGGACAAAGCGAGGTTTCCGTATCTACGGGGCACAGGAACAATGTACCGCGGGATTACGCAGGAATCAACGACAGCGGAGGAAGTCCTTGAACGCCGGTGATTTCAATCTGTTTGCATCGGTGAAAATTGAAACGTATGGTTCATATAGAGGACAAGGCGAACCAGGCGGAAAAGGGCAAACCGGCCGCGAGGCCGAGACGCAAAGCGTAGAATCCCAGGTGGATTGTCTCGCTGCGGCGCGTGAGTTTTTCTGCACGCCCGTCCCGCCTCGGGGCAAGTCCGACTGAGGAGCCTTCCTGATACCGTTTTATCGGAGATACACCATGTGGCCAGGGACAAACACGAATAAGCACCTACCGATAGGTGTGGATCTGGGTTCGAGCAGCCTTAAAGTGGCCCAGATTGAAAGGACGCAGAGCGGTCTGGCGCTGCTTGGGGCCGGGTCTGTTGAAATCCCCCACGAGTATCGTAACGACCGCGCCGCGATATTTGATTTTCAATCAGGCAGTATTCACAAACTCCTCAAAACCGGCGAATTCAAGGGGCGAAAGGCGGTTCTGTCCCTGCCGGCCTCATCGACGTTTATAATGCAGATAAAGGTTCCCGCAGCCCTTTCGACCCACCTGGACGATGCCGTTAAGAACGAACTGCGCGATAAACTGACCTACCCGGTCGAGGACGCCGTTATTCGACATTGTCTTGTGGGAAACGTCTATGGCGGCGGGGAGGAGATGCAGGAATTATTCGTAGTGGCCGCTATGCGGAGCGAGGTGGACGCCTACATTGACGCGTCTCATCGCGCGGGTCTGAAAGTGGTGGGTATTGATATCGAGGCGTGTGCCATTGTGGAGTGCTTCGCCCGGTTGCTCCGGGGAGGCAGTGACGAATCCAGCGTAACGCTGTTTATCGATATCGGCTGGCTCACTACCCAGATAGTCCTGGCCCACGGCCGAAGGATCGCATTCGCGCGTAACCTGCCGGTAGGGGGCAGGGCGCTGGACCAGGGGGTAGCCGACGCCCTGAAAATCCCGATCGAACAGGCATGCCGTATTCGTATGAAGATGCTTCAGGAACAGAAGAACAGCGCCGCCGAAGACGACCTGTTCCGCATACTCGACGACAAGATTGCCGAGATCACAGACGAGATAACCAGGTGCATGCGTTATCACGAATCGATCTTTACGGATCGGCATATCGAGCGCGTGATCTTTGTCGGCGGGCAGGCGCACAACAGCCGATTGTGCGAAGCCATTGCGAAGCGCCTGAACCTGCCGGCGCAAATAGGCGATCCGATGACAGGCATAAGTTGGCCTGAAAAAGGCTCCTTTGGCGGCGGAGCGGATTCCAGGCAGCCGCTACCTGCGTGGGCTGTGGCAATAGGCCTCAGCCTGAGTACGGAAGTTACGCCGTTTGGAGGTGTTATAGGAGAAGGAGAACCGGCGGAGCAGAACGCAATGGCCTAGCAATCCGTAACAGGTAAATTGATGAATATGGGTGGCACGGTCAAGCGGAACGCCCGCCTGCCCTTCGGGTCTGAGCCTCAGGGTCGAAGACCGGCAGGCAGGAAGTGTAGATTGGCCGTGATGACGCACAGTCGGGTGGCACGGTCAAGCGGAACGAAGTGAGGCTTGGCCGTGATGACGCTGGACCACGGCCAAGGTAGATCGAGGCCTGACGGCCTCAATCTACCTTGACCGTACCACCCATTATTTGGTGAGTTACAGACTTATTAGGTGCGGAAACGACGGATTCGCTGTCGGTGCGGATACGAAGATGCAGACAATAGCGATTGTCAACGAAAAAGGAGGCAGCGCCAAGACGACCACGGCTGTGAACCTTTCGGCCGCGCTGGGTGAATTGCAGCATAAGGTTCTGCTGGTCGATCTTGACGGACAGGCTGCGTCTTCGCGCTGGCTCGGTGTAGAGGACGACAGCAGTTTCGCAGATGCGCTCTGGAAGGGCGATGGGCTTCATCCAATAATGGATATAATCCCGGGCGTCTCGCTCGCGCCCGGCAGCGGTAAACTCGACTCGGTGGCGCACGACCTCAGACCCACACAGGGCGGACAACTACGAAAGTTACTCTCGAAAATCGAAGGTTTCGAGTATGCCATAATCGACTGCCCGCCGAGCCTGGGCAATCGTCTGATCGGTAACGCAATGCTGGCCGCTTCGCAGGCAATCGTCCCGGTCGAAACCTCGATCCTCGCACTGGACGGCCTGAAAATCCTCCTGACAACCCTCCAGGACATCCGCGACGGCTTCGACCACGAAATCGCACTGGCGGGCGTACTTGCCTGCCGATACGACGCCAGAACGAAACTGAGCCGCTTCATCCTGACCGAACTTAATCGTGCCTTGCCCGGAAGGGTCTTCCGGACCGTCATCCGCGAGAACGTTCGCGTACGCGAATGTCCCGCCTCCGGGCAAAGCATCCTCACATACGCGCCTGACTGTCATGCAGCCGAAGATTACAGGTCGCTCGCGCGCGAACTGGTGGATGGTCAAAGCGAAATGTCGCAGACTGACGTACTGCCAGACCAGTCCGTCGAAGGCGAACTGTCCGAAGATGAACGCCAGGCAGTCGGCGATTTGCGGGATCAAGTGGAGTCCATGCTGCATGAGTTTGCCCCGAGGCATGCCGTCAAATCGCTCGATTCTCCAAAACCGCCCGAACCGGAATCACCTGCGCCGTCCGAACCGGAGTCAACGACGCCGACCGAATCGCTCGCACCATCAGAATCGCAGGTTCCGCCCGAATCATCCGCACAGCCTGCACCGTTTCAACAGGCCGATCAGATCGCACCGCCCAGGTCGGAAGTGTTGAACATCGATGAGCAGCCCGAAGAGGCGCTTCCGCTTCAGGCCGAACCGGCCCTTGTTGCCGAAGCAGCCGGCGAAAACCAACAAATTCCTGAAACCGGACTGCCCCTGACGCTAAACCCGATGAAGCCCGCTTCAAAATCACTGTACGACCCGATACCCGGCGGTTCTGCACCCGACCAGGCGCCGCAATCGCCGATGGGGCAACCGAGCGCCACGATACCGATTTCCCAGGATCAGAACCGGGGAACACCGATGCAGATGGAGGCTCCGATTGGCGGTCAATCGACAATTGGGGGTCCGCCGATTCAGCCGGGGCAAAACGCGCCCGGACAAGGTCCGCAATCGGACTTGAAACAGGTTGCGGATTTCAATCTTGGCCAGGAAGCCTCACCACCGGCCGGGATGGGTTCGCCCCAGGACGCTCCGTCGGTGGAGCAACCTCCCGCTTTCGCCCGGCAACCGGAACCGGAAACTCCCCCGGTCCGGCAAATCGGTCCTGTCGAAGGGGAAAGTTCACCGGCTCCGGATGGGGGTACGAACGTGTTCGCCCAGGGCGATCAGGCCATTACGCCCACAGAGCCTGAAAACAAGCCCGTCGCTCCGATACAACCGGAACAGGAAACTGCGCCGGAAGGTGAAAAACCGGAAGAGGAGGAGACGACCGGTGGCGATAATGACTATCCCGCATTGCGGGCAATGTTGCAGGAAATGGCCCAGGAGGACTAGCAGTCTGACAACCTTAAATCTGTTGGTGACACAGGTTTGTAACCTGTGTCAGCCGCACAGGTTACAAACCTGTGCCACCACAAATTGATGATTGACAGAACGAACGTTTATTCAATCAAGGCGGAATTAATAAATTTTATGAAAACATCCTGACTGAAATCGCCGGATTCGACGGAGCCGAACCGGAAAATGTCGGCGAAGGAATTAAAGAGACGCGCTATGGCGGAGAAAAAGAATAATCTTGCAGAGGGACGGCTGGGTATTCCATCCGTAACAAAGCCCGGTCCTGCCGGTAAGGGCGCGAGAAAAAAGTCCAATTACGGAGTCGGGCGGCTTGGCATTACCTCCGATTCGGAACAGGAAACACCCGAACAGATTCTCGAATCGATCGATAAGCAGGAGACGACCTCATCGACACGCCCCGACGCTGACCGAAAAGAGAGAATATCGCAGGAACTACAGGATATTATTGCCGCCCATCCTCACTCGGACCAGGCTGACGCAATACGACAGCCCGATCCGCCGAGCGAACCTGTGAGCAAAATAATTGCCGCAACGGTCGGAAATCGAAGGAAGAAGATTTTTATACTGGCCGGGGCTTTGGGGCCGATAGTTGTGATTGGATTGGTTCTGCTGGGCTGGTATTGCTTCAGCGGAGAAGGTGCTTCTCCGCAGTCCGCCTCTGCCGATGTCCGGTCAAAACCGGACGGCGGCGGTTCCAAACAGGCTTCGACCGACAATGCAAAGCGTGGCGGACAGGCCCGAAAAAAACAGCCCGATACGCCGATGGGTCCTCTTCGTCCTGTTTCAGCGGATACTCCCGGCCGTCCTGCGCCGGGTTTGGATGGCTCATCTACGTCGCTTTCAAAAATGACTATTAGCCAGGCGCTTAAGGCGCTTGCGAAACTCCGCCGGCAGAAGCCCAGACCGGATACGCCTCCGCCTGACCCCGCGCCGAAACGGGGCGTATCGCCACCGAAACCCGATAAACCTGAAAAAGACGACTCTTCCCCGAAACTTGCCAGCGAGGTTGTTGCCAAAACCGCCGCCGCCGCCCGTCCTGACATTGAACTGGCCGGTATTATGCGCGGACCGGACGGGAAAGTCGCGCTCATCAACAACAGATTCGTAAAGGTAGGTCAGACCGTCAATAACGCTAAAATTGTGAAGATTAGAAATTTCTCGGTTGAGGTCCAATTCGAAGGCCAGGTGTTTTTGATCGGCATTACGACACCGCCCCCGCCCGTCGATACCACGGTTGAAGATCCGGATGAAGACGAATCGTCCGATGATGATGATGATTCTGAAGAAGACGAGGAGGATGAAACATAGGGATCTCCGCTACAAGGGTAGGCTGGGCCGACAGGCCCACCTTTATTGTGGTAAAGAGAATATTGAATATTGAACAGAAGAATGTTGAATTTTGAAGTAACAGAAAGAAAAAAAAAACGAGAATCCGCGCTTTGGGTTTCATTTATCTTCTTTATCTTCTTTTCACTTCAAAATTCGAAATTCTCTGTTCAACATTCATTATTCAGAAAAAAACGCGAACCTGCCCCGGTAACACCACCTTAAAAAACTCGCCAGAAAAATTAGTCATACACCCTGCTCTACATTTGGAGATAAAGCCCGGCTTCGCCCTTCGGGCTATGCCGTGGCAGTCTTCGTTCGCCGTTTTCACGGCGAATGAAGACTGGCTTGCCAAGGCGAAGTTCGCCGCTTTGCCTTATGGGTGGAGTAAGCCCGGCTTCGCCCTTCGGGCTATGCCGTGGCAGTCTTCGTTCGCCGTTTTCACGGCGAGCGAAGACTGGGGAACAAGGATTCGAACCTTGACTAACTGATCCAGAGTCAGTCGTGCTACCGTTACACCATTCCCCAATGACACTAAACGACCACGTTCGGGCCGTAGGTATATTGGCCGGGTATTATTGGAAATATATCATTTGCCCCCGTGAGAGTCAAGACTGCTGGAAGATATGCGTGGCGGTAAGTCCGTATGTCGGTCCGGCTCGTCCGGCGGTCCGGTAGAGTCGAAGACGTCGGCATCTCGGGCGTCAGGCGCTTAAGCGGCCACTACCGCAGGCGCTTCGCTCAGGGCGGCGCTCAAGGCGGACGGATCAAACTCCAGCCCGATGTGATAACCCTCACGGACACTCCGGCAACGAACGACGGTGGCATGCAGATTCTTTCGCACACCTTCAGGATGCAGCGGCACAGACAGGACAAGGCGCTGTCCCGGATACAACCACCGTTCGCTGATAACACCCATGCCACCCCGTGAGATATCAACCATCTGAAGGGTGTTCTGGACGTCTCCACCATCGGGGTCAAGCCGAACTCCGTGCAACATCATTTGCAGATGCGTGCGCGGATGCCGCCGTCGCTCGGGAGGACAATAGCGTATAGTGTTCATGACGCTCTCCAAAACAAGCCCAACCCCATTACTTTGATGTATCGACTGGCAGGATAGGCAACTTAAGCAATCTGTGTAAAATATTGCGCATTTGTCGCCATGGTTTTCCTGGTGGGAATTGAGGTCAAAGGTGGGCCTCCGCTTCGCTCCGGGCCAGCTATCGCACTAACGGGCTATAAAATCGGTCAGTTTAAGTTAAATATCTCTGTGTCCTCTGTGGTTAATGAGAAATGCAGGCTTAATCCCTGAAGATAATTATTCCCAAAAGGCATTGATTGCCTTCCAGAGGGAATAGAGTCGCCCGTCGGGTACTACCGGCTGGTCGAAATGAAAGGCTTCGCTTCTTCCGTCGAGGAAGGCGACATTATATTTACCTTCATGCCACATTCTTCCGGAACAGGGGTTGTCGGCGAGAACGGCCAGGGCGCCGGAATTGCGATAGATATTCAACGGCCCGTTCGGCGTGCCTGCCTGGCTGGAAAGACCCCCTCGATAGGCGAGCGAGCCGAAAATCCTGGTTTTCCCGTCGCTCGGGTTTCGATTGGCGTCGAACGTTCTCGGCCAGGCGTGATCGTATCCGACTCCGCCTTTACTCTCGGCGGCGGGACAAAAGTACACTTCTCCCCGGTCAACGTAACCGTATTTCCAGAGAAGCCCGAAGCCATACCAGCCGTCCCGGCTGCTGAGATCGGTCCGGTCGATGCGATTGTAATCATACATCTCGAACGGCGAGCCGCGGTCGGCGTCGCCGGGCCAGTAGGCTCTTTCTATCGGTCCGGGCGGAAGAAAGCCTCCGTTGTCGGAGGCGTACATAGGCATGGCAACCGAAAGCCTCACGAGAGTAATCCGGCAATTGACTTCCCGGGCGTGCTGCCTGACACGAACAGCCGACGGCGCCGCGATAGCGACCAATACCGCAATAATACCGACGACGACCAGGAGTTCGATAAGGGAAAACGCCGGCGCAGTGCAAACGCACACTCGAGGCAAAACCTTGACTGAACGAGAAACGGTCATTTTCGCTCACCGGGTAAGTTTTATCTGCTTTGGCCGTCTCTGCCGTCGGCGGAGAATCAGACCCGCCCCCAGCAGCATGATTGCCAGACTGGTCGGTTCCGGGATTATCAGCACGCCGTCCGTGATTTCGACATAAACACCCGCGAAGTTGGTCCGTCCTTCGGGAGTATAAATCAAACTGAGATCATACTCCTCACGTCCGAAAAGCCCAAGCCCGGTCGTATCAAGTGTGATCGTCGCCAGCAGACCGTCGGCGGCAACCGTAATACCGTTAGGTGTTGTCGTTCCCTGGTAGGCGTCTCGCGGATCGATGTAACTGCCGGGGAAGATGCCCTGATTGTTGGACTCAAAGATAGTTCCCGTCAGAATGTCCACGTTTTCAAAAGTAGGACCTGCGATGCCATCTCCGATCCGGGCGTTGAATTCAAGCCCCTGGACCGGGTCTGCGCCCGTAACGTAGATGTAAATTTCCTGCCCCGCCCGGTCGGGCAGCAAGTAATGGCTGCCGACTTCGATACAGGGCGCTGCCCCTGCGACGGCAGAAAAAAAAAGCACTGCGATAATACTCGCTTCCAACTTTATCATACCCTCCTCCTTTTCTCCTCGTACCACATTTCGCTGCTTGAGCGTAAATAATGATAGTGTTAAATATTGCGTGTAAATCCGGACTGCCTGCCGGTCGGGCGGGTTTTGCACCGACGGCTGAGCAAGCCGAAAGCGCCGACAGCCAGGAATATCATGGTCGCCGGTTCAGGGGCCGGCATCCCGCCCTTACCCCAATCGCCCAGGACGGCGTCCAGATCTTCCTGTCCGACAAATCCGTCTCCCGACGGATCCGGCGGCGAGTCTGGGACCACATTATCGCCCCATTCGCCCAGTACGATGTCGAGGTCGTCCTGACCGACGAAGCCGTCGCCGTCCCGGTCGCCGTTCAGCAATTCGACGAAAATCGTCCCGTCCGTAATGTCGATCTGCAAACCCGCGAAATTCGCGCAACCTTCGAGGGTGTCAATCAGGCTCAGGGTGTACTGCCCGTTAAAAATACCGGTGGTGTCAAGGGTCAGCGTCGCGAGCAGACCGTCGGCGAGGACGGTATCGGATACGGTTACCGTGCCCTGGTAGGCGTCGCGGAGATTGATGTAACTACCGGGGTAGATTCCCACGTTGTTGGCCTCGAAGATAGTCCCTGTAAATATATCGATGGTCTCGAATACAGGTCCCGAAACGCCTTCGCCGATTTGTACGTTGAACTCCAGACCCTGGACGGGATCCGCTCCGGTAACGTATATCCCGATTTCCTGCCCCGCCTGGTCAGGAAGCAAATAGCGGTCGCCTACGACAATTATGGGAGTAGCCACGGCGGCAGATGACAGAACGAGTGCAACGATTATACCGATAGCAATCCTGTTCATAACGACCCTCTTTCATAATGGGTTTTCGAGTTTTTCGAGAATCCACCCTTCAGAACATCTCCTTTTCAGAGACTTCTCCTTACCAATCTTATACTGTACTGTTTTTATAGGTTTTTGTCAAGTTCAAGATTGTGGAGCAATTAATAATTTTAGTGCCGTTGCGGAATTGGTTCCGTTGTTGCGAGGGAGTATCTCGTCGGTCGAACCGACCTTACGGTCGCGGTTGCTTCCGATTAATTACACAATTGACGGTTTTCTCTAGTGAACGAAGGAACGGATTGGTTATATTGGTCGGATTGGTTTGGTTGTTCCGTATGATTTAGCGGTAACTATTCACCCAATTGCAATGAATGCTTCAAGAAAAGAGCAAGTCAGGCACACATAGTATTTATCACTCCGGTTGTTTGGAGTGATAAATACTATGCCTGCGCGAACGTCCGAGGCGACGGAAAAATGAAAAAACAATCCCAAAAGACCTGCCTGCCGGCAGGCAGGTGAATTGTTTTTTCATTTTGTGTGCCTGACTTGCTCTTTTCTTGAAGCATTCATTGCAATTGGGTGAATAGTTACCGCTAAATCATACGGAACA